>NZ_JAOBZT010000018.1:0-71461 GCF_029839005.1 Stenotrophomonas sp. GD03958
GGTGATTGCCGGCGCCAACCAAGGTTGGCGTCTACCAAAGCTGGCCCGGGTAGAATGCCCCCATGAAGATCGCCTCGTGGAACGTCAATTCGCTCAATGTCCGCCTGCCGCACCTGGAGCAGTGGCTCAAGGACTTCGGCCCGGACATCGTCGGTATCCAGGAAACCAAGCTGGAGGACCACAAGTTCCCCGATTCGGCGCTGATCGCCGCGGGTTACCGCAGCGTGTTCGCCGGCCAGAAGACCTACAACGGTGTGGCGCTGCTGTCGCGTGAGCCGGCGCAGGACGTGCAGATCGGCATTCCCGGCTTCGAGGACGAGCAGAAGCGCGTCATCGCCGGCACCTTCGGCGACCTGCGGGTGATCAACCTGTACGTGGTCAACGGCCAGGACATCGGTACCGACAAGTACGACTACAAGCTGCGCTGGCTGGAAGCGGTGCATGCCTGGATCGCCGAAGAGCTGCAGCGCCACCCGAAGCTGATCGTGATGGGCGACTTCAACATCGCCCCGGACGCGCGCGACGTGCACGACCCGGAGGTGTGGAACGACAACCACATCCTCACCTCCACCGCCGAGCGCGGCGCATTGAACAAGCTGCTGCAGCTGGGCCTGCACGATGGCTTCCGCCTGCACAATGACGAGGCGGGCACCTTCAGCTGGTGGGACTACCGTGCCGCCGGCTTCCGCCGCAACCTGGGCCTGCGCATCGACCTGACCCTGGTCTCCGATGCGCTGAAGGGCGGTGCAGTGGCTTCGGGCATCGACCGCGAGCCGCGCACCTGGGAACGCCCGAGCGACCATGCGCCGGCGTGGGTGCAGATCGGTTGAACGAACGGGGCCCGGCATCGCCGGGCCCGTTCTGGAGGGCCGCCGGCCAGCGGCCGGCGCTACCGCCGCGTCAGCGTATGCTCTTGCGGGTGAACAGGTTGACGATCGCCAGCAGGATCACCGCACCGATCAGCGAGAACAGGAAGGTGCGAATGGTGATCGCCTCGTTGATGCCGCCGCCGAACAGCCAGCCGGAAATCAGCGCGCCGACGATGCCTACCACGATGTTGAGGATGATGCCCTGCTGGGCATCGCGCTTCATGATGATGCTGGCCAGCCAGCCTACGATGCCGCCGACGATCAGCCAGATGATGATGCCCATGATCGAACCTCCGGTGGGGAACAGTGACCAGTTGACGCGCAGGGCCGTGAACCCGTCGTGCAATCGTGTGACGGGCGCGTGCGCATGAGCCTGCCAGCCACCCTCGACGGCCCGTGGCGCTTCGGTCCGGTGACGGTCTGGCGGCGCCCGCACGTGCCCGGCCACCGCGGCGAACCGCAGGCACGCCAGGTGCTGGCGCAGGCCCTCGGGGCCGATCCGGAGACGCTGCCACTGGTCCGCGATGACAAGGGCCGGCCGGAACTGAGCGGCCCGTTGGCCCACTACGGCACCGGCTGGAGCCACAGCGGTGAGGTGCTGCTGGTGGCGCTGGGCGAAGGCGTCCGGCTGGGCGTGGACCTGGAGCTGCTGCGGCCGCGACCGCGCCTGCTGGAAATCGTGCGGCGCTTCTTCCACCCGCAGGAGGTGGCCTGGCTGGAACGCCTGGATGAGGCCGGGCGCGAGCACTGGTTCTTCCGCGTGTGGTGCGTCAAGGAGGCTATCCTCAAGGCGCATGGGCAGGGCATCTCGTTCGGCCTGCACCGCCTGCAGCTGGCGCCCGGGCCCGATGGCGCCCTGCACCTGCGCTGGTGTGACCCGGAACTGGGCGAGGCCGCGCGCTGGCACCTGCACGAGTGGCAGGCCAGCGGCCAGTTCCGCGCCGCATTGGCCTGGTATCCACACTGAAGCGGGGAATCGGCGCGCAAAACCGGCGATAATGCCGGCATGAGCGAACACCCACTTCCCGCCAGCGTGTCTGCCACGCTGGAACAGGGCCTGGCCAGCATGGGCCTGGACGCCGCGCTGGCGCCGCCGTTGCTGCGCTACCTGGCCCTGCTGCACCGCTGGAACGGCACTTACAACCTCACCGCCATCCGCGACCCGCAGGAGATGGTCACCCGCCACCTGCTCGACTCGCTGGCGATGCAGCCGTTCGTGGCCGACGGCAGCCTGGCCGACCTTGGCACCGGCCCCGGGCTGCCCGGCATCCCGCTGGCGATCGCCTGCCCGGGCCTGCAGGTCACCCTGGTCGAGAGCAACGGCAAGAAGGCGCGCTTCATGCGCGAAGCCGTGCGCCAGCTCGGCCTGGGCAACGCCCGCGTGGCCGAGTCGCGCGCCGAGGCGCTGGACGAGGCCGGCCGCTACGACCAGCTGACCGCGCGCGCGATGGACACCCTGGCCGGCATCGTCCGCGTCGGTGGCCACCTGCTGCGCCCCGGCGGCGTACTGCTGGCCATGAAGGGCGTCTACCCGCATGAGGAGATCGCGGACCTGCCGGCGGGCTGGCAGGTGCGTGAGGTGACCCCGTTGAGCGTGCCCGGCCTGGCCGGCGAACGCCACCTGGTCACTGTTACAGGCCCCTGATTCCCGCCGCCAGCCCCTTGTGGAACAACGGGTTGGCGATCCACGATTTCCGCAAGGGGCCGGTTGTACGCATAATGACCGGTCCCAGCACACGTCGACGAGGCACACCCGCATGGCCCGCATCATCGCCATCGCCAACCAGAAGGGTGGCGTCGGCAAGACCACGACCGCCGTCAACCTGGCCGCTTCCCTGGCCAACGCACCCAAGCGCGTGCTGTTGGTCGACCTGGACTCGCAGGGCAACGCGACCATGGGCAGCGGCGTGGACAAGCGTGAGCTGGCGGCCTCCACCTGCGATCTGCTGCTGGGCGAGAACAGCGCCGCCGATGTGCGCGTGCAGACCGCCGAAGGCTACGACCTGCTGCCGGGCAACATCGACCTGACCGCCGCCGAGATCCAGCTGATGGGCCAGAGCGAGCGCGAGCAGCGGCTGAAGCGCGCGCTGGCGCCGATCCGCGACGAGTACGACTACATCCTGATCGATTGCCCGCCGGCGCTGTCGCTGCTGACGCTCAACGCGCTGGCCGCCGCCGATTCGGTGATCGTGCCGATGCAGTGCGAGTACTACGCACTGGAAGGCCTGAGCGCGCTGGTGGAAACCATCGAAGCGCTGCGCACCAGCCTGAACCCCGCGCTGGAGATCGAAGGCGTGCTGCGCACCATGTTCGACGTGCGCAACAACCTGGCCAACGCAGTGTCGGCCGAGCTCACCGAGCACTTCGGCGACCGCGTGTTCCGCACCATCGTGCCGCGCAACGTGCGCCTGGCCGAGGCACCCAGCCATGGCCAGAGCATCGTCGGCTACGACCGCGCCTCGCGCGGTGGCGTGGCCTACCTGGGCCTGGCCGGCGAGATCATCCGCCGCAACAACGAACGCAACAAGGCCGGCAAGGCCGTGGAGACCGTCTGATGACCAGCAGCAAGCCGGCAGCCAAGAAGCGAGGCCTCGGCCGTGGCCTGGACGCGCTGCTGGGCCCGAAGGGCGCGGTCAGCCAGGTGCAGGCCACCACCGCGGTGATCGAGCCGCTGCCGGGTGAAGTGCTGCGCAAGTTGCCGGTCGGCCAGCTGCAGCCGGGCAAGTACCAGCCGCGCCGCGAGATGGACGAGGGCAAGCTGTCCGAGCTGGCCGACTCGATCAAGTCGCAGGGCGTGATCCAGCCGATCCTGGTGCGCCAGCTGCCGGCGGGCAACTACGAAATCGTCGCCGGTGAACGCCGCTGGCGCGCATCGCAGCTGGCCGGCCTGGACGAAGTGCCGGTGGTGGTGCGCGAGCTGGAAGACCGCACCGTCATCGCGATGGCGCTGATCGAGAACATCCAGCGTGAAGACCTCAACCCGCTGGAAGAAGCCGAGGCGCTGCAGCGCCTGATCAGCGAGTTCACCCTGACCCATGCCGAGGCCGCCGAGGCCGTCGGCCGCTCGCGCGCGGCGGTGTCCAACCTGCTGCGCCTGCTGGAGCTGCCGGTCGCGATCCGGCTGCTGCTGGAAACCCGCCGCCTGGAAATGGGCCACGCCCGCGCGCTGCTGACCTTGGCTCCCGAGCTGGCTGGCAAGCTGGCGCAGGAAGCGGCCGATGAAGGCTGGTCGGTGCGCGAGGTCGAGCGCCGTGCGCAGGCCTTCGCCGCCGGCAAGGTGCCGAGCAACCGCCCGGTGGCGACGCCGAAGGTGCAGCAGGCCGACATCGCCTCGCTGGAAACCGAACTGTCCGAAGCGCTGGGTGCCAAGGTGGCGATCAACCACGGCCGTGGCGGCAAGGGCAAGCTGATCATCCACTACACCGATCTGGACACCCTGGACGGCGTGCTGGAAAAGCTGCGTACGCGCCAGGGCTGAACCCGGCGCCACATCACGCCGGCCGACGCATCCCCGCGACGTCGGCCACGCCGATGGCAGCGGGGTGCTTTGATCGAGACCCGCGATGACCATCCTGCTTACCGGCGCTGCCGGCTTCATCGGTGCCTACACCGCCCGCGCGCTGCTGGAGGCCGGCCAGGCCGTGGTCGGCCTGGACAACTTCAACGATTACTACGACCCGCAGATCAAGCGTGACCGCGTGGCCGCGCTGTGCCCGGCGCTGGACCTGCGCACGCTGGACCTGACCGATAACGAAGGCCTGGCCGCGCTGTTCGACGAAGTGAAGCCGACCGCCGTGATCCATCTGGCTGCACAGGCCGGCGTGCGCTATTCGCTGGAAAACCCGCAGGCCTACGTCGACAGCAACCTGGTCGGCTTCGTCAACATGCTCGAGCTGTGCCGCCACCGTGGCGTGCAGCACCTGGTGTATGCCTCCAGCAGTTCGGTGTATGGCGACTCGGCCACGCCGCCGTTCTCCGAGGACCAGCGCGTGGACCAGCCGCGCTCGCTGTACGCGGCGACCAAGGCGGCCAACGAGCTGATGGCCTACACCTACGCACAGCTGTACGGCCTGCATGCCACCGGGCTGCGATTCTTCACCGTGTATGGCCCGTGGGGCCGGCCGGACATGGCACCGCTGCTGTTCTCGCGCGCGGTGCTGGCCGGTCGGCCGATTGACGTGTTCAACGAAGGCCGCATGCAGCGCGATTTCACACATGTCTCCGACATCGTGTCCGGTATCCTCGGCGCCCTCGCGCATCCGGCCGACGGCCCGGTGCCGCACCGGGTGTTCAACCTCGGCAACCATACGCCGGTCGAGCTGGAGCGCTTCATCAGCGTGATCGAGCAGGCGGCCGGCCGCCCTGCGCAGAAGGTCTACAAGCCCATGCAGCCGGGCGACATGGTGCGCACGATGGCCGATACCCGGCGCGCACATGACGCTTTCGGCTTCGATGCGGTGACCCCGATCGAACAAGGCCTGCCGCCTGTGGTGCTGTGGTGCCGCGAGTATTTTGGCGATCGCGCCTGAGGACGGATCCTCACGCCGCCGGGTTCATCTTCGGATAACCTCGGTTTCGGAGAATGCGCGGTCTTTGTCCCCCCTTTGGCCGAGTGCCTTATGAGCCAACCCGAGCTTTCCGTTGTCGTCCCGGTATTCAACGAGCGCGACAATGTCGCCCCGCTGGTCGCCGAAATCACCGCTGCGCTGCGTGGCCGGCTGCCGTTCGAGATCGTCTACATCGACGATCACTCGCGCGATGACACCCTGGCCGTGCTGCAGGGACTGAAGGCGACCACGCCGGAACTGCGGGTGCTGCACCACGTGAACCAGAGCGGGCAGAGCACCGCCGTGCGGACCGGCGTCAAGCATGCGCGAGCGCCGTGGATCGCCACCCTGGATGGCGACGGCCAGAATGATCCGGCCGATATTCCCAAGCTGCTCGCCGCACGCGACGCAGCCGATGCGCAGGTGAAGCTGTTCGCCGGCTGGCGCGTCAACCGCCAGGACAGCGGCAGCAAGCGCTGGGCCAGCAAGTGGGCCAACGCCATCCGTGCGCGCATGCTGCGCGACGACACGCCCGATACCGGTTGCGGCATCAAGCTGTTCGAACGCAGCGCGTTCCTCGACCTGCCGTACTTCGACCACATGCACCGCTACCTGCCGGCGCTGATGCAGCGTGCCGGCTGGAAGACCACCAGCGTGCCGGTCAACCACCGCCACCGTACCGCCGGGGTGTCCAAGTACAACAACCTCGGCCGCGCGCTGGTCGGCATCCGCGACCTGCGTGGCGTGGCCTGGCTGATCACCCGAAGCAAGCGCACCGCCGTGGAGGAGCGCTGATGGATCTGGAGCTGCATTGGCTCGACCAGCCGCTGACCTGGCTGTACTGGACCGGCCTGCATGTAACCGGCTGGAAGCTGATCGGTTACACCGGCGCACTGATGTTCGGCGGCCGCTGGCTGGTCCAGTTCATCGCCTCCAGGCGCGCCGGCAAGCCCGTCATCCCGCGCCTGTTCTGGTACATGAGCGTGATCGGCAGCCTGATGACGCTGAGCTACTTCCTGTTCTCGGCCAAGCAGGACTCGGTGGGTGTGCTGCAGAACCTGTTCCCGGCGTTCACCGCGCTGTACAGCCTGCACCTGGACATCAAGCACCGCGGCTGGAAGCGCGACAAGGCCAGCCACTGAAGCTGCGCCGGGATGCGGTCTGCCGTGGGTAGAGTCGACTGTCAGTCGACTTTCGCGCGGAGCGCGGGCTTTGCCACGTCTGGCCGAAGAGCAGCCGACTGACAGTCGGCTCTACCACGCGCCTGCGGCGCTGGGGCCCCGGCCTGCGGGCGGTTCCCGGTCCTGCCTGCTGCGCAGGCAGGACCTTCGTCCCATGCCGTGGGCGGTGGGCGGTGCCATCATCGGGGTCTGCCTTTCCGGGAACCTGTGCTCGTGAAAACCCGTCTTGCCGTTGCCCTGCTGATCGCCCTGTCCGCCCCCACCGTGGCCCTGGCCGCGCCGCCCGCCACCGCCGCACCGTCCGGCGTGGCCACTGAATCGCCCGCCGACGCCGCCTTCCGCGCGCTGTACGAGAAGGAATGGAAGTGGCGCCAGGATGGCGGCGGCGAGGCCAGCGAGGACGAGGACGCCCCGGCCAATGCCACCCGCATGCCCGACGTCGGCCCGGCCGCGCAGCAGGCGCGCCTGAAGGTGTGGGACGAGACCCTGGCCGCGCTGAAGAAGATCGACCCGAAGACCCTGTCGCCGGACAACCAGGTCAACTACGCGATCTACCACGACCAGGTGTTCAACCTGGCCGAAGAGACGCGCCTGCGCGGCTACGAAATGCCGTTCAACGCCGATTCCTCGTTCTGGTCCAACCTGTCCTTCATGGCCCGGCGCGAGATGAAGACCGTGCAGGACTACCAGAACTACATCGCACGGCTGAACGATGTGCCGCGCTATTTCGGGCAGCAGACAGAGAACATGCGCGCTGGGCTGAAGCGTGGCTTCAGCGTGCCGCGCGCGGTGCTCGATGGCCGCGAGGTGTCCATCGCCACCGTCGCCGAGTTGAAGGACCCGACCGAGTCGCCGCTGTACGCGCCGTTCAAGAAGCTGCCCAACACCATGCCGGCCGCAGAACAGGCCAGGCTGCAGGCGCAGGCGCGTGAAGCGATCAGCGGCAAGGTGGTGCCGGCGTTCCAGCAGCTGCGCACCTTCTTCGTCAACGAGTACGTGCCGCAGGCGCGCACCACCCTGGCCGCCGAAGCGATGCCCGACGGCAAGGCGTACTACCGGCAGCAGATCCACGAATACACCACGCTGGACCTGTCACCGGAGGAGATCCACCGCATCGGCCTGGAGGAAGTCGCTCGCATCCAGAGCGAGATGAACGACATCATCAAGCAGGTGAAGTTCAAGGGCAGCTTCGCCGAGTTCCTGGCCTTCCTGCGCACCGATCCGCAGTTCTATGCCAAGACACCGGAAGAACTGCTGTCGCGTGCCGCGTGGATCTCCAAGCGCGCCGATGGCCAGCTGGGCAAGTACATGACGTTGCCGCGCGCGCGCTTCACCATCGTGCCGGTGCCGCCGGACATCGCACCGTTCTGGACCGCCGGTCGCGGTGGCATGGGCACCTACTGGCTCAACACCTACAACCTGCCGTCGCGCCCGCTGTACAACCTGCCGGCGCTGACCCTGCATGAATCCGATCCGGGCCACGCGTTGCAGGGTGCCATTGCCGCCGAGCAGAAGAACCTGCCCGAGTTCCGCCGCAACGCCTACATCTCCGCCTATGGCGAAGGCTGGGCGCTGTATTGCGAGAAGCTGGGCGTGGAGATGGGCATCTACGAAACCCCGTACGAGGATTTCGGCCGCCTGACCTACGAGATGTGGCGCGCCGCGCGCCTGGTGATCGACACCGGCGTGCACAGCAAGGGCTGGACCCGCGAGCAGGCGCTGGCCTACCTGCGTGACCACACCGCGCTGAGCGAGCATGAAGTGACCACCGAAGTGGACCGCTACATTTCCTGGCCAGGCCAGGCGCTGAGCTACAAGCTGGGCGAGATCGCCATCGTGCGCCTGCGTGCGCAGGCGGAGAAGGAGCTTGGCGACAAGTTCGACATCAAGGGCTTCCACGACACCCTGCTCAAGCAGGGCTCGGTGCCGCTGCCGGTGCTGGAACAGCAGATCCAGGCCTACATCGCCGAACGCAAGAAGGCCTGACCGCACCAGGGGAGTGCCGGCCGCTGGCCGGCAACCTGCATGGACCGCAATCGTTCGGCATTGCCGGCCAGCGGCCAGCACTACCCCGGATCGGAAAACGGGGTCGGATCACAGGAACCGACCCCGTGGTCTTTCAGCCCACCGCCCGCGGTTTGGCCACCCGTGCTGCGAAGGTCGGCAGCACCAGCAGGGTCAGCACGGTGGCGGTGATCAGGCCACCGATCACCACCGTGGCCAGCGGCTTCTGCACCTCCGCACCGGAACCGCTGGCGATCGCCATCGGAATGAAGCCGACGATCGCCACAAGCGCCGTGGTCAGTACCGCACGGATACGGCTGGAGGCACCGTTGATCGCTGCCTGCAGCGGCACGTCACCGGCGTCCAGGCGTTCGCGTATCGCCTGCATCAGCACCAGGCCGTTCAACGTGGCCACGCCGGAGACCGCGATGAAGCCAACTGCCGCCGATACCGAGAACGGCATGCCTCGCAGCAGCAGCGCGAGGATGCCACCGACCAGCGCCAACGGCACGCAGCTGAACACCAGTACCGCTTCCTTGCCACTGCGCAGGGCCATGAACAGCAGACTGCCGATCAGCAGGAACACCACCGGTACCACCGTCGCCAGCCGCTTCTCCGCGCGCTGCAGGTTCTCGAACTGACCGCCCCAGGTCAGGTAGGCACCCGGCGGCAGTGCCACGTCGGCCACCGCTGCCTGTGCCTCGCCGACGAAGCCGCCCAGGTCGCGGCCACGCACATTGGCCTGCACCACCACACGGCGGCTGCCATTGTTGCGGCTGATCTGGTTCGGCCCTTCGCTCACCGTGATGCGCGCCACCGACGACAGCGGAATCACCAGCCCCGACGGCGTGGCGATCGGCAGTGAAGCCAGCTGGTCCGGATCGTTGCGCGCGGCATCGTCCAGGCGCACCACCACGTTGAAGCGGCGGTCGCCTTCGAAGATCTTGCCGGCGGCGGTACCGCCGATGCCGGTGGACAGTGCATCACTCACATCCGCTGCAGTCAGCCCGTACTGCGCCGCCGCCACATGATCGATCGCCACGTTCAGCGTGGGCAGGCCGGAGATCTGCTCCACCCGCACGTCGGCCGCGCCCTCCACCGCACGCAGCTTCAGCGCCACCTGGTCGGCCACCTTCTGCAGCTGGCTGAAGTCATCGCCGAAGATCATTACGGCCAGGTCGGTACGCACGCCGGAAATCAGCTCGTTGAAGCGCAGCTCGATCGGCTGGCTGAACTCGAAACTGTTGCCCAGCTGCTGCCCGGCCAGCTTTTCGAAACGGGCCACCAGCGCGTCCTTGGCCAACTTCGGATCAGGCCAGTCCTTGCGTGGCTTCAGCACGATCACGCTGTCGGAGATGTTGGTCGGCATCGGGTCGATGGCCGCCTCGGCGGTACCGGTGCGCGAGAACACGGTTTCCACTTCCGGCTCTTTGGCGATCGCCTTCTCCAGCGCCAGCTGCATCGCCAGCGACTGCTCCAGCGAAGTCGACGGCACGCGCAGGGCCTGCATCGCCACGTTGCCTTCGTCCAGCGTCGGCATGAACTCGCGGCCCAGCAGCGAGAACGCGCCGATGCCCACCACCACCATCATCACCGCACCGGCCAGCACCGTGCGCGGGTGCGCCACGGCCTTGCGCACCACCGGTTCGATGCGCGCACGCAGCACGCGGATCGGCCTGGTTTCGTGCTCGCCGTCGTCCGCATGCGCATCGCCGTCCTTCACCTTGGGCTCGCGCACCAGCAGCGCGGCCATCGCCGGCACGAAGGTGAAGGAGAACAGGAAGGCACCGACCAGGGCCAGCATGAAGGTCGCCGCCATCGGGTGGAACGTCTTGCCCTCCACGCCTTCCAGCGTGAGGATTGGTGCGAACACCAGCAGGATGATCAGCTGGCCGAACGCCGCCGGTCGCGCCATTTTCAGCGCTGCATCGGCGGCCACGCGCAGCCGTTCCATCGCGGTCAGCGCACGACCCAGTTCGGCGCGGCGCTGGCCCAGCATCAGCAGCGTCGACTCGACCACGATCACCGCACCGTCCACCAGGATGCCGAAGTCCAGTGCACCCAGGCTCATCAGGTTGCCACTGATGCCGAAGCGGTTCATGCCGATCACTGCGAACAGGAACGACAGCGGAATCACCAGGGCGGTGATCGTCGCCGCACGCAGATTGCCCAGCAGCAGGAACAGCACCACCACCACCAGCAGTGCGCCCTCGGTGAGGTTCCTGGCCACGGTCTTGATGGTGGAATTGACCAGCACGCTGCGGTCCAGCACCGGTGCCGCCACGATGTCGGCCGGCAGCGATTTGTTCACCTGTTCCAGGCGCGCCGCAGCGGCCTGCGCCACGGTGCGGCTGTTGCCACCGGCGATCATCAGCGCGGTACCCAGCACGGCTTCATGGCCATTGCGGCTGGCCGCACCCAGGCGCGGCGCGCGGCTCAGGTCGACGTCGGCCACATCGGCGACGCGCACCACCACGCCATTGCGGGTCGCGACCGGCGCCTGTGCCAGGTCGTCGGTGGTCAGCGCCAGGCCGTCGGCACGTACCACCAGGCCCTCGCCGGCACGCTGCACGAAACCGGCACCGGCCTGCACGTTGGAACGCTGCAGGGCAGTGACCAGGTCGGCCAGGCCGAGGCCGTGCGCGGCCAGCTTGGCGCTGTCCGGATGCACGCCGTACTCCTTGACGTAGCCGCCAACCGTATCGACCCCGGCCAGCCCCGGGCTGGAACGCATCTGCGGCGCGATGATCCAGTCCTGCACGGTGCGCAGGTAGGTCGCACGTTCTTCGGGCGTACGCAGCAGGTTGCCTTCCGGCGTGCGGTAGACCTCGCCGGCCTGCCAGCCCGCTTCACCGGGCTTGGCCACCTTGGCCGGGTCGAACGCGGCGAAGTCCACCGTCCACATCAGCACCTCGCCAAGCCCGGTGGTGACCGGCGACAGCATCGGCGATGCACCGTCGGGCAGGTCTTCGGACGCCTCGCGCATGCGCTCGGCCACCTGCTGGCGGGCGAAGTAGATGTCGGTGGCATCGGTGAAGATCGCGGTGACCTGCGAGAAGCCATTGCGCGACAGCGAACGCGTGGTGGTCAGGCCGGGAATGCCGGCCAGCGCGGTTTCCAGCGGATAGGTCACCTGCCGCTCGATCTGCTCCGGGGTCAGCGCCGGTGCCACCGTGTTGATCTGCACCTGGCGGTTGGTGATGTCCGGCACCGCGTCGATCGGCAGCTTGCCCAGCTGGAACAGGCCCACGGCGGCGATCAGCGCGGCCATGAACACCACCAGCCATCGGTGTCGCACCGCTGTTTCAATGATCAGCTTGAACATGGTCGCCTCCTCAGTGGCCGTGCTCGGCTTCGCCCTTGGCCAGTTCGGCCTTGAGCAGGAAGGCATTGGCACCGACGATGCGCTCGCTGCCGGTCAAGCCACCAAGGATCTCGATGCGGTCACCGGCGCGGCGCCCGGGCAGCACCGGCTGCGCCTTGAAGCCGCCTTCGACGGCGACGAACACCGCGCTGCTGCCATCGACGTTCTGCACCGCATCGGCCGGCACGTTGAGCGAACCGGCCTGGCCTTCGGTGACGACCACGGCCGATACCGGCGAACCGGCCGGCGGCAGCGCCGCATCCACCGGCGCGGCGCGGATCACCGCGACACCGCCCTGCTGCCGCACATCGGCGGCCGAACCGGTGACGGTGGCGGTGAAGCTGCCACCCGGCGCGCTCACTTCCAGCGTCATGCCCGGCGTGACCTGTGCCGCCAGCGCTGGCGGTGCTGTGAACACCAGTTCGTTCATCGTCGGGTCGGCGACATCGGCCACCGCGCTGCCGGCGGCGACTACGCCACCCGGGGTGACCTGCACGTTGCCGACGATGCCGGCCACCGGACTGGTGATGCGCACACGGCCGCTGCTGTCCGGCGAACCATTGGCGGCGGCCTGGGCCTGCGCGGCGGCGGCCTGGGCCTGTGCCGCCAGCGAACGTGCGCGCGAGGCTTCCAGCTCTTGGCGGGCGACCACGCCCTGGTCGACCAGTGCCTTGTCGCGGCCATAGGCCAGCCGCGCGGCTTCGGCTTCGGCCGCTGCGGCCAGCGCATTGGCGCGGAACACCGCCGCTTCGCCGCTGACCACGATCGCCAGCGTCTGGTTCTGCTTCACCGCGGTGCCCGGCGCGACCAGCACGCGCTCGACGCGGCCGGTCACCGTGGAGGCCACCGACGCGCGTGCGCCGACCGACGGTTCGACCCGGCCGGACAGGCGCGTGGAACCACCGCCACCGCGACCGATCGCGACCACTTCAATACCGGAGGCCTTGATCTGCTCCGGGGTCAGCTGCACCACGCCTTCGTCGGCGTCAGCAGCTGCCTTCGCGGTTTCTGCCTTGGCTTCCTTGCTGCCGGCGGCATGGCCGTGGCCATCGTCGGTGCCGGCCTTGGCCGCAGCCGGGTCTTCATTGGCAGGTGTCTGCGCGTTGCCAGCGCAGCCGGCCAGCAGCGCGGCCAGCAGCACGCCGCCGATCAGCGGGAAAGTACGGGAGAGCGTCATGGGACCTCCACAAAAGGTGCGCGCCCTTCCAGGCGGGCAAGATCGATTTCCGCGCCGACGCGCGACAGGCGCGCATCCACGGCGGCGGCGCGGGCGGCGATAAGGGCGCTGCGCGTGCTGCGCAGTTCCAGCTGCGAGATGCGTCCGGCGTCGAAGCCGATGCGGGCCAGGCGATACGCCTCTTCGGCGGCGACCACGCTTTCATCGGCGGCGCGGGTGCGGCTGCCGGCCGCCTTCAGTCCGGCCACGGCGGAGAGGCGTGCGGCCTCGCTGTCGCGGCGCTGCTGGTCCAGGCGTGCTTCGGCTGCGCGCTGGTCGGCATTGGCGGCGCGGATGCCACCGCGGTTGCGGTCGAACAGCGGGATGCTGAGGCTGACGCCGAGGTTGTAGGCACGCTCGCCCCCCTCGCGGAAGCGGGTCTGCGCGGCGGTGACACTGAGGTCGGGCAGGGCACGCTTGCGCTCCACCTCGACCAGTTTGCCCGCCGCATCGGCTTCGGCTTCAGCGATGCGCACCGCCAGTGCGGTATCGGTGGCGTCGCGCGGCAGCGGCGGCGCACGGTCGAGCAGGCTGTCATCGATCGACTGCACCGGTGCATCCAGCAGTGCAGCACCGGCCAGGCGGGCCAGCGCGGCATCGCGGAACGCCTGCGCTTCATCCAGCGCGGCGCTGGCGTTGGCCACCTCGCTCTGCGCCTGCACCGCGCGCAGCTGCGGCTCGCGGCCCTGCTTGACCATCGCGTTGACGGCGTTGGCGTCAGCGCGGGTGAGGGTCAGCGCTTCTTCGGCCAGGGTGTAGCGGCGCAGTGCACTTTCCGCCTGTGCGTAGACCACCGCCAGCTGGCTGGCCACGTCGCTACGGCTTTGGGCACCACGCAGGTTGGCGGCCTGTGCTTCGGCCCGGGCTGCACGGACGCGCGCACCACGCTGGCCCCAGACCTCCAGCGGCTGGGACAGGGTGAGCACGCTGTCGGCCTTGCCCATGCCGCCATAGGAGCCGGTACCCCAGGCGTTCTCGGCGGAGTAGGAGAGTGAAGGGTTGGGCAACGCACGGGCCTGGTCGGCGCGCGCATCGGCGGCCTCGGCCAGCGCCGCACCGACGCGGGTGCCGGGCAGCTGGTCCAGGCGTTCAAGCAGGGTGTTGTAGGAAGGGGCGGCTTGTGCCGACGCCTGCATTGCCGGGGCCAGGCCCAGCAACACGGCGACGACCTGCCCGGCCGCACGCAGCGACCGAGGTGTCAGGATCGACATAGGGGGATTCCGGTTGTGAGTGAAACGGGAGCCCGCAATCGCGGGACGCGCTCAACTCACGCCCGGGGGGGACGCGTCAATTCATCCTGGGCGACCGCATAGGTCGCCGCGTCGCCGGCATTCATCCAGCGCGCCGGCAGTGGCGCACCGAAGGCGGCGAGGGTACTGGCCGGCAGGCTCAGATTGGAGTGGTGGCAGTGGTTGTGGCTGCAGGCACCGGTGTGCTTGCCGTCACTGTCACCCTCGGCATCATTGGCGTTGCTTTCCACGTGCACCGCCGTGGTGTCGTGCGGCTCGACCGCGCAGGCCAGCACGTCGGCCACCGGCACGACCACGAAGGCCGCCATCAGCAGCATCATCAGGTACGTACGCAGTTGGCGGGTGATCCGGCGCATGGACGGGAGGCTAGCAAGCGGTTTTCGCCGGATACAATATCAATGGCCGCTTCGGGAACTCGTCGGAATCTCCCGTTCAGGTGGGCCGGGCGCGGGGTCGGATCCCTTTCCTCCGGAAAGAGCTCTGACCCCACCACATCGTTCGGGTGCGCCGCGCACATGTGCTCTGGTAGGTGTCGACCTTGGTCGACACGCTTTTCGACCCCCGACACATTGCCGGCCAGCGGCCGGCACTACCGGTCTGCAGGCAGCTTCGCGATCACCTTGATCTCGAACTGGAACCCGTACAGCCAAGTCACACCGATGCCGGTCAGGGTCGGGTGCGGCGCCTCGCCCCAGTACTCGGGCACGATCGCCCAGGCCTTCTCGAAGTTGGTTTCCGGATCGACCAGGAACACGGTCACGTCGATCACGTCATCGAACGTGCAGCCCGCAGCAGCCAACACCGCATTGAGATTTTCGAAGGCGCGGCGCACCTGCGCCTCGAAGTCCGGCTCGGGCGAACCGTCCTCGCGGCTGCCGACCTGGCCGGACACGAACAGGAAGCCGTTGGAACGGATCGCCGGCGAGTAGCGGTTGCGCGCGTACAGGGCCTGGCGGCCGGCGGGGAAAACGACATCACGCTGTGACATGGGGAAGATCCCGTGGGAGAGAACGCCATCCTCCGCGCCAGTGCTGTCTGGATAAACCGCCATGATCGGCCTAGATTGATTGCCAATTCCAAACAATCATGGCCCGCCATGGACCGTTTCGAGGCGATGCGGGCGTTTGCCCGCGTGGTGGAAACCGGCAGCTTCACCCGCGCCGCGCACACGCTGCAGATCAGCCGCACCACGGCCACCCAGCTTGTGCAGCAGCTGGAGGCGCACCTGCGGCTGCGCCTGCTCAACCGCACCACGCGCCGGGTCAGCGTCACCGCCGACGGCGCGGCCTACTACCCGCGCATCGCCCGCCTGCTGGCCGAGCTGGAAGAAGTGGAGGGCGGGCTGGGCGATGCGGCCACCCAGCCACGCGGGCGGCTGCGCGTGGATGTGCCCGGGCCGTACGCGCGGTTGCGGCTGGTGCCGGCGTTGCCGGATTTCCAGGCGCGCTACCCGGAGATCCAGCTGGACATCGGCGTCAGCGACCGCGAGGTCGACGTCATCGCTGACAACGTCGATTGCGTGATCCGGGGTGGCACCCCGGCCGACCCGGCGCTGGTAGCGCGGCCGCTGGCGGCGCTGCCGATCGGCTTCCACGCAAGCCCCAGCTATGTGCAGCGTTTCGGCCTGCCGACCGATCCGCGGGCGCTGGAAGGGCCCGATCACCACATGGTCGGCTTCCTCAGCCCGCGCAGTGGCCGCGCACGCGTGTTCGTTGCACAGCGCGGCGATGAGCGCATCGAAGTGCAGGGCCGCTACACGGTCGGTTTTGACGACGGCAATGCCTATCTGGCCGCAGCGCTGGCGGGCCTGGGCGTGGTGGCGCTGCCCAGCTACATGGCCGAACCGCACGTGGCGCGCGGTGAGCTGCTGCCGGTGTTGCAGGACTGGCAGCTGCCGCCGATGCCGATGCACGTGATGTTCCCGCCGAACCGGCACATGAGCCAGCGGCTGCGGGTGTTCATCGATTGGGTGGTGGAAGCGCTGGGCTGACGCACACGCTCCCGTAGCGCCGAGCCCACGCTCGGCTGCTTCTGACTCCAACGCTCAAGGCCTGCGCCTAGCGCGTGAGCCGAGCACGGGCTCGACTCTACAGGAGCGGCTTCCCGCTGCAGGCATGCGAAAATCACCACCGCACGCAACAGGACACATCGCCACGCATGAGTCGCATCGTCGCACTGGATACCGAAACCACCGGCATCTCCCACCGCCTGGGGCACCGGGTGATCGAAATCGGTGCCGTCGAACTGATCGATGGCCAGCTCAGCGGCCGCCAGTTCCACACCTACCTGCAGCCGCAGCGCAGGGTCGATTGGGGCGCACAGCGCGTGCATGGCATCAGTGATGCGATGCTGGTGGGCAAGCCACTGTTTTCCAGCAAGGCCGCCGAACTGCTGGACTTCCTGCGCGGCAGCGAGATGGTCGCGCACAACGCCACCTTCGATGTGGGCTTCCTGGACAACGAGCTGCGTCTGTCCGGTATCCCCGGCACGCTGGCCCAGCACTGCCGCATCACCTGCAGCCTGAAGCTGGCGCGCGGGCGCTGGCCGGGCCAAGGCAACAAGCTGGATGATGTGCTGCAGCGCCTGCGCATTCCCAGCCAGCGCGGCCTGCACGGCGCGCTCAAGGATGCCCATCTGCTGGCGCAGGTGATTCCGCACCTGCGCTGAGGTCTGGCCGCTGTTACACCGGCCGCAACCAGCGCTCGATCATTGCCACGCCACGTGCCACTCCGTCCTCATGGCTCATCGCCGCGCCCAGGGCCGCCGCGCGTGCGCGTGTTGCGTCGGTTTCAGCGAAGGTGATGGCTGCCGCCAGCGTTGCTGCATCCAGTCGCTTCGGTGACAACGGTGCCGGTGCCACGCCCAACCGATGCAGGCGATCGGCCCAGAAGAACTGATCCGCGGCGAACGGCATCACCAGCGAGGGAATGCCGGCGCGGCAGGCCGAATGCGTGGTGCCACTGCCACCATGGTGGATGGCGAGTGCGCAATGCGGGAACAGTGCTTCGTGTGGCGTCGGGCCGAGCACGAACACATCTGCTGGCAGCGCGCCCGTCGGCAGCCCGGCCCACCCCGGAAACAGCAGCACCCGACGCGGCGCCAGCGCCTGCAGCAGGGCCGGCAGCACGCGCTCGCGATCAAACCCGGTCATGCTGCCAAAGCCCAGGTACACCGGCGGCGGCCCGGCATCGAGGAAGGCCTGCAGATCGACCGGGGGCGTCCACGGCGCATCAGGAAGCCGCCATTGGCCACAGACGATGTGGTCGGCCGGCCAATCCGCCGGTGGCGGCAGCAGCTGCGGCGAGATGCCATAGAGCATCGGCAGGCCGGGCCACAGCGAGCGGCGCGGCGATTGCCCTGACTGCTGGCGTGCCGCGTTGATCGGCCGACGGAACTGGCGCCAGATCAGGCCGTTGACCCACCCATAGCTGGCGCGGTTCAACCAGCCCGGCGAGCGTCCCGGTGGCAGGAACGGAGAGCGGAAGGCCCGCGTCGGGGTGAGCGGGATCATGCCGGTGCCGATGACCGGCATTCCGCGGCGTTCGCCCACGCTCATGCCGACAAAGGCCGCCAGGCCACCGGTCAGAATCGCATCGCAGCCTTCTGCGGCCGCATCGGCCTGGCGCATCCAGCCGCTGACATGCTGCAGCGCCATCCGTGCCAGACCGGAACTGGCGGCGGCAACACCGTTGCCACGCGACACCAGGGCGACCACTTCGTCATGGATGTCACCTTCAAGGGCCGCATGGGGCACATCCAGGGCCTGCGCGCTGCCCAGGGTGCCGCCATCGGCAAGCAGTGTCACCTCGTGGCCTGCGCCGATCAGCCCATGGCAGAGCATGGCCAGGGGCCGCGTATCGCCTTCGGTTCCGTAGGTCAGGGCCAGCAGCCGCATGGAAAGCTCCGCAGTGATCCGGGCCAGTATGCCGGTTGGCGGGCTCCCGGCCCTGCCGGTTCAGCCGCAGCCTGTGGGTAACTTGCGCAAGTGCTTGAACCCGTGCATAATGCGCGGCTCGCTGTGTCCGGTTTTCTACCGGGCGGCGCCCCCGGGAGCACGTCCCCGGCCGCCCAACGCCAGCGTAACCCTTTGATTCTCTTGACGTGTGGTGGGCAACCATCGAGGCCGCCGTCGCCCGGGCTACGGGCTGACAACTACTACTATCGAGGTGCGCAATGTCCCGCGTATGCCAGGTTTCCGGCAAGCGAGTGCAGACGGGTAACAACGTCTCGCACGCCAACAACAAGACCCGTCGTCGTTTCCTGCCGAATCTGCACGAGCGCCGTTTCTGGGTGGCCAGCGAGAACCGCTGGGTCAAGCTTCGTGTTTCCGCGCATGCACTGCGCACCATCGACAAGAACGGCATTGATTCCGTTCTGGCTGAGCTGCGTGCGCGCGGCGAAAAGGTCTGAGGAGTAAAGCATCATGGCAGGCAAGCGCGATAAGGTCCGTATGATTTCCTCGGCCGGTACCGGCCACTTCTACACGACCGACAAGAACAAGAAGAACACCCCGGGGAAGATGGAATTCCTGAAGTACGATCCGGTCGTGCGCAAGCACGTCCTGTACAAGGAAGGCAAGATCAAGTAATCCGCAAGGATTGCTGGTCCCCGCGAAGAAACCCGCCATTGTGGCGGGTTTTTTCATGTCTGGCATCCAGGTGGTGGTGCCGATCGTTGGTCGGCACGCTGTTCCCACACCCGGTGGCTGCCAACCTTGGCCGACACGCTGTCCCCGTGCTCGGTAGGTGTCGACCTTGGCCGACATGCTGTCCCCGTGCTCGGTAGGTGTCGACCTTGGTCGACACGCGGTCCCCACCCCCGGTAGGTGCCAACCTTGGTTGGCACGCTGCTTCAACGCAATCGAGCGCGGCTCGACTCTATAAAGGCCGCTGGGCAGAATGGCCCATCACCTCCCGACGGGCGACACGATGCTGTTCGAGTGGTTGCTGGGTTCCTACCTGCTGCTGATCGACTGGCTGATCCGGCTGGTCGCGCTGTGCTGGATTCCCACCCGCACCACGCCTGGCGCGGCGCGCAGCTGGCTGCTGCTGGTCGGCTTCGTACCGCTGCTGGGCCTGCCGCTGTACCTGCTGTTCGGCCACCCGTGGCTATCGCGCGAGCGCATCCGCCGCCAGGCCGAGGCCTCGCAGGTCATCCGCGAGGAGCAGGCGCTGCAGCATCGCCTGCGCTGGACCCCACAGCCCGACACCGCCAGCGCTGAGATCGTGCCGCTGGTGCAGCGCCAGGGCGATTTCATGCCGGTGCACGGCAACGCCGTCGATCTGCTGACCGACTACGACGAGTCGCTGCACACGCTGATCGCCGACATCGACCAGGCCGAAGACCGCGTGCACCTGCTGTACTACCTGATGTTCGACGACGCGGTCGGCGAGGCCATTGTCGAGGCCCTGCAGCGAGCGGCTGCACGTGGCGTGCAGTGTCGCGTGCTGCTCGACGCGGTGGGCGCCAAGCGTGGCCTGCGCGCCTATCGCAAGCGCCTGCAGGCGCGCGACATCGAAGTGCGTGCGATGCTGCCCGGTGGCCTGCGCTGGCGCCGTAGCGGGCGCATGGACCTGCGCAACCACCGCAAGATCGCGGTGATCGACAACGAAGTGGCCTATGTCGGTTCGCAGAACCTGGCCGGTCCGCAGTTCGTGCCCGGCCACCCGAACCGCGAGCTGGTGGCGCGCGTGCGTGGCCCGGCCGTGGCGCATCTGGAAGCGGTGTTCGCCAGCGACTGGTACATGGAAACCGGCCAGCGCCTGGACGTGATAGCCGATGTGCCCGAGTGCAGCGACGACATCGCCACCCAGCTGCTGCCCAGCGGTCCCGCCTATCCCTACAGCAACGCACGCGATGCGGTGGCGGCGCTGATCCACCTGGCGCGGCGCCGGCTGGTGATGGTCACCCCGTATTTCGTGCCCGACGAAGCCACGCTGAGCGCCTTGCGCATTGCGGCCTTGTCCGGCGTGCAGGTGCAGCTGATCCTTTCGGCCAGCAACAACCAGCGGCTGACGTCATGGGCGCAGGAGGCCTACTACGACGAGCTGCTGCGCTGTGGCGTGCACATCGCGCTGTACGAGCCGCAGTTCCTGCATGCCAAGCACATGAGCGTGGACGAGGACATCGCCGTGCTCGGCTCAATCAACATGGATATCCGCTCGTTCGCGCTGAATGCCGAGATCGGCCTGGTCTGCTACGACCGTGCGCTGGTGCAGCAGCTGTGTGCGATCGAGGATGGCTACCTGCGCGAGTCGCGGCAGCTGGACCTGCAGCAGTGGCGCAGTCGCCCTACGTGGCGGCGCAGCCGCGAAGGCATCGCACGGCTGGCCGATGCGTTGATGTGAAACGGTGGCAACCGCCCGCTTCGGCAATCCGGCCCGTCATCGCCGATGGCCTACAATCGGCGCATGACTGATTCACCGCGTAATGGCGAACTGGACCTGGCAATCATCGGTGGTGGTGCGGCCGGGGTGCTGGTGGCGATCCAGATGTTGCGCCAGGCCCAGGCGCCGCTGGTGCTGGCCATCTTCGAACCGGCTTCGCAGCTGGCGCAGGGCATCGCCTATGCCACGCCGTGGCCGGAGCACCTGCTGAACGTGCCGGCGGCGAAGATGAGTGCGTTTGCCGACCAGCCTGGCGATTTCCTCGACTACCTGATGGCCGCCAACGCCTACCCGGGCGAGGCGCGCGAGGTGCTGGGCGAGCGTTACGTGTGCCGCCACTACTTTGCAGCGTACCTGCAGCAGCGCCTGCAGGAGGCCGCCGCGGCCAGCCCGGCACAGCTGCAGGTGATCGTGCAGCCGGTACTGGGCCTGCAGCCGGATGACCATGGTTACCGGCTGCAGCTGGGTGATGGCCAGACGCTGCATGCCGCGCAGGCGGTGCTCGCCACCGGCAACAGCATGCGGCCGCTGCCGGTGGCCGGTGCCGAGGCACTGCCCGCCGATGACGTGATCGAGGCCTGGGACTACGACGGCGTGCGGACCCTGGCCGGCGACCATGCCGTGGCCATTGTCGGCTCCGGCCTGAGCATGGCCGACACCGTGCTGGCGCTGGTTGCTGCCGGTCACACCGGCCCGCTGCATGTGATCTCGCGCCACGGGCTGCTGCCGCTGCCGCATGCGCATGGTGGCCTGCCCACGTTCGACCCGGCTGCGCTGCTGCCGATGAGCCTGCGCCAGCGCCTGCGCGCGTTGCGCGGGTTCGCGCGCCAGGCGCAGGCCGACGGCCTGCCGTGGCAGGGCGTGATGGACCGCATCCGTCCGCACGGGCAGGCGCTGTGGTGCAGCCTCGACGCGGCCGACCAGCGCCGCTTCCTGCGCCATGTGGTGCGCTACTGGGACGTGCATCGCCACCGCATCGCCGAAGAGGTCGACGCACAGCTGCAGGCGCTGATCGAAAGCGGCCAACTGCGTATTCACCGGTCCCGCCTGCAACGCGTCGGCCGCGAAGGCGATGCCCTGCGGCTGTCGGGTCGCGATGCCTCCGGCAACGATCAGCAGTGGACGATCAGCGGGGTGATCAACGCCACCGGTGTGGAGACCCGCGCCAGCGCGCTGCGCAATCCGCTGCTGCAGCAGCTGCAGGCCGATGGCCTGGCCCGCCCCGGCCCGCATGGGCTGGGCCTGGACAGCACGGTGCCGGGCGACCGCCTGCGTGCGGCCGGTGGCCAGTCGCAGGCACGGCTGGGCGTACTCGGCAGCCTGCGCATCGGCAGCCTGTGGGAAAGCCTGGCGGTGCCTGAACTGCGTCAGCAGGCGCAGGCACTGGCCACCCAGGTGGTCGCAGGAGCCGCGACGGCGATGCCGTAAAATGGGGGCATGGATGTCTCCCACCTGCTTGATGGCCTGAACCCGGCCCAGCGCGAAGCCGTCTCCGCTCCCCCCGGCCACCACCTGGTGCTGGCCGGTGCCGGTTCCGGCAAGACCCGCGTACTCACCCACCGCATCGCCTGGCTGCATGAAGTCGACGGCGTGCCGACCCACGGCATTTTCGCGGTGACCTTCACCAACAAGGCGGCTGGCGAAATGCGCCACCGCATCGATGCCCAGCTGCCCCATGGCAGCCGTGGCATGTGGATCGGTACCTTCCACGGCCTGGCCAACCGTCTGCTGCGCCTGCACTGGCAGGACGCCAAGCTGCCCGAAGGCTTCCAGGTGATGGACTCGGACGACCAGCTGCGGCTGGTCAAGCGCGTGGTGCAGGCGCTGGAGCTGGACGACGGCAAGTACCCGCCCAAGCAGATCGCGTGGTGGATCAACGCGCAGAAGGACGAAGGCCGCCGCCCGCAGCACATCCAGCCCGAACCGCACGACGCGTGGCTGGAAACCATGCGCCAGGCCTACATCGAGTACCAGGCACGCTGCGACCGCGCCGGGCTGGTGGACTTCGCCGAGCTGCTGCTGCGCGCGCACGAACTGCTGCGCGACAACCCGGCGCTGCTGGCGCACTACCGCGCCCGCTTCCGCGAAATCCTGGTGGACGAGTTCCAGGACACCAATGCCATCCAGTACGCCTTCGTGCGCGTGCTGGCCGGTGATTCCGGCCACGTGTTCGTGGTCGGCGACGATGACCAGGCCATCTACGGCTGGCGTGGTGCCAAGGTCGAGAACGTGCAGGGCTTCCTGCGCGACTTCCCGGGTGCGCAGACCATCCGCCTGGAGCAGAACTACCGCTCCACCGCCAACATCCTCGGCGCCGCCAACGCGGTGATCGCGCACAACCCGGACCGCATCGGCAAGCAGCTGTGGACCGACAGCGGCGACGGTGAACCGATCGACCTGTACGCGGCGTATAACGAGATGGACGAGGCGCGCTACATCGTCGAGCGTGCCCGCCAGTGGGTGCGCGACGGTGGCAGCTACACCGAAGTGGCCGTGCTCTACCGCAGCAACGCACAGTCGCGCGCGCTTGAAGAGGCGCTGCTGAGCGAACAGGTGCCCTATCGCGTGTACGGCGGCATGCGCTTCTTCGAACGTGCCGAAATCAAGGACGCGCTGGCTTACCTGCGCCTGCTGTCCAACCGCAACGATGACGCCGCCTTCGAGCGCGCGGTCAACACGCCTACCCGGGGCATCGGCGACCGCACGCTGGACGAAGTGCGCCGCGAGGCGCGTGCGCAGGGCATTTCGTTGTGGGAAGCGACGATGCTGGTCACTCAGGGCAGCGCGCTGGCCGCACGTGCGCGCAATGCACTGGCCGGCTTCCTGGGGCTGGTCAACGAGCTGCAGGCCCAGACCGTGCACATGACCCTGGCCGAGCGCGTGGACCACGTGCTGGCCCGCTCGCAGCTGCGCGAGCACTGGAGCAAGGAAAGCCGCAATTCGCTGGATTCGGAATCGCGTACCGACAACCTCGACGAACTGGTCTCGGTCGCCTCGCGCTTCGTGCGCCGCGCCGACGACGTCGAGGAAGTGGGCGAGGACATGGACGAGCTGGTCGCGTTCCTGGCCTATGCCGCGCTGGAGGCCGGTGAAGGCCAGGCGCAGGCCGGCGAGGACGGTGTGCAGTTGATGACCCTGCACTCGGCCAAGGGCCTGGAATTCCCGCTGGTGTTCCTGGCAGGCATGGAAGACGGCCTGTTCCCCAGCGCACGTTCGCTGGAAGAAAGCGGGCGGCTGGAGGAAGAGCGTCGCCTGGCCTACGTCGGCATCACCCGCGCGCGCCAGAAGCTGGTGCTGAGCTACGCCGAATCGCGCCGCATCCACGGCCAGGACAACTACAGCCTGCCGTCACGCTTCCTGCGCGAGATTCCGCGCGAACTGCTGCACGAAGTGCGCCCGAAGGTGCAGGTCTCGCGGCCGGCATCGATGGGCGCCAGCCGGGTGATGGGCCATGCTTCGATCGAGGCGCCGCCAGTCAAGCTCGGCGCGCTGGTTACCCATCCCAAGTTTGGCGAAGGCATGGTGACCGACTACGAAGGCAGCGGCGCACACGCCCGCGTGCAGGTCGAATTCGCCGACGCCGGCAGCAAGTGGCTGGTGATGGCCTACGCCAACCTGACGGTGATCTGATCACCGTCGAGGGGGCGGGAATTCCTGTAGAGCCGAGCCATGCTCGGCTGCTTTTACCGCCAAAAGCAGCCGAGCATGGGCTCGGCTCTACAATAGGTGGCACTTCTACCAGGACCGCTCCCATGACCGAACCCACGCTGCACGTCACCGTGAAGTTGAATGCCCGGCTGCAGCCGGAGCATCGCCACGAACTGTTCGAGGATCCGCTCGACGCGCTGCTGCAGGCGGCCCAGGTGGGCGAGCTCACCGGCGGCGGCACTGCGATGTCCGATCTGGGTGAGGCCGAATACGGCGACATCGAAGTGGCGCTGGTCGATGCGGGTGGCGTGCCGAAGCTGATCGACCTGCTGGAGCAGCTGGGTGCACCGAAGGGTTCGCAGCTGCAGGGGGCTGGCGAGGCCGACCGCAGCTTCGGCGTGACCGAGGGGCTGGGCATCTATCTGGATGGCCTGAACCTGCCGGACGAAGTCTACGAACAGTGCGATTCCAACCACGTGTTCGAGCAGCTGTCCGAGCGCATTGATGGCCTTGGCGAGATCTGCAGCTGGTGGCAGGGCCCGACCGAGACCGCGCTGTACATGTACGGCCAATCGTTCGAGGCGATGCGCGATGCGATTGACGAGTTCGTGGCCAGCTACCCGCTGTGCCAGAATGCGCGCATCGTGCAGATCGCCTGAAGGTAGGGGCGCTGTAGAGTCGAGCAAGCTCGACTCTACGGCAGCAGGTTATCGGCCGGCTGACTGCCGGGCGTTGTCGCGCAGCGCCATGTCCTTGCCGATCTGGTAGCCGCCGAACAGCACCGCCAAGGCGATGATCGCGGCGACCATGATGGACTTCTGGGAACTCCAGACGGGCGGCTTGTCGTCCTGCATGTCGGTCGTCCTTGGGCGCGGCAGTGCGCCGCCCGCCGAGCATGCGCCGCCCGACCGGTGCGTGCAAGCGGGCGGTGCGCACGCCCCTGCGCGGCGCCGGATTGATCCTGCTCAAGGCGTGGCCTGCACATCCGGTGTGCAATGGTGTTGTTCCCATCTGGCAGACCGCCACGGAGCCCCACCATGTACAAGCGCATCCTGATTGCCACTGACGGGTCCGAGCTGGCCGACAAGGGCCTGGCCAAGGGCCTGGAGCTGGCCAAGGACCTCAATGCCGAGGTCGATATCGTCACTGTTTCCGAGCCGTGGGCCGTCGGCATGTATGACGCCATGGGCTGGAGCGTGGGCTACATGAACAGCCCGGAATACAAGGCCGACCGCGAGGAAGGCGCGCAGAAGGTGCTGCAGCCGGCGCTGGCCAAGGCCGCCGAGCAGGGCATCACCGCCAACCCGGTGCACGTGCTGGACCGCTACGCGGCCGACGGCATCATCGAGACGGCGGCCGAGCGCAACAGCGACCTGATCGTGATGACCTCGCATGGCCGCCGGGGCGTGACCCGCGTGCTGCTGGGCAGCCAGACCGCCGAGGTGCTGGCGCGCAGCACGCTGCCGGTGCTGGTCATCCGCTGATCCACACCCACTGATCCAAGCGTTCCCGGGGAGGGGACCCGACGCCGGCCGCAGGATGCGCGCCGGCGTTGCTTTTTTGTCGGGGATCGGGGGGCGGATCCACGCATGGCGTGGATCTACTGATAGGCGGTCACCCACGCATGGCGTGGATCCACGTTCGTTGTCCCGGTAGATCCACGCCATGCGTGGATGGGCCGTGCCGATGGCCTTGAGGGGTCAGAGCCCTTTCCTGTGGAGAGGGATCCGACCCCGGTCACCTCACCAGCTGTACAGCTTCCAGTACACCGGCGACACGCCATCCTTGTCGTTGTCGAATCGGCCATCGCCGTTCTTGTCATACATGTAGAACGGGGCACCGCGCGACGGGGTCACCTTGACCATGCGCAGCTGGCCGGACACACGGTATTCCTCGATGACATCGCCGTTGTCCATGGTGCGCTTGGAGACATCGGCGCCCTTGACGTCCACCGGGGGAGCACCTGCGCCACCCATGCTGGCGCAGCCAGCGAGCAGGAGCAGGGAAGCCAGCATCAGGGTCTTCATCGGCGGGGGCCTTTGCCTGGAGAGAGCCCTGATTATGCCCCATCGCCAGGTGCGGGCCGTGTCGTCGCGCTGCAGGCACGGGCGCGTAGAATCGGCGCATGAGCAGATTAGTCCTGATCGACGGGTCCAGTTACCTGTACCGCGCGTTCCACGCGCTGCCGCCCCTGTCCAATGCACAGGGTGAGCCCACCGGCGCGCTGTTCGGCGTGGTCAACATGCTGCGTTCGACGCTGAAAGAACGCCCGGCCTACGTCGCGTTTGTGGTCGATGCGCCCGGCAAGACCTTCCGTGACGACCTGTACGACCAGTACAAGGCCAACCGCCCGCCGATGCCCGATGAGCTGCGCAGCCAGGTCGAGCCGATGTGCCGCATCGTCGAAGCGCTGGGCATCAGCATCCTGCGCATCCCCGGCGTGGAAGCCGACGATGTGATCGGCACGCTGGCGCTGCAGGGCCTGGCGCAGGACCTGAAGGTGACCATCTCCACCGGCGACAAGGACTTCGCCCAGCTGGTGCGGCCGGGCATCGAGCTGGTCAACACCATGACCGGCAGCCGCATGGATTCGGATGCGGCAGTGATGGAGAAGTTCGGCGTGCGCGCCGACCAGATCATCGACCTGCTGGCGCTGATGGGCGACGCGGTCGACAACGTGCCGGGCGTGGAGAAGTGCGGGCCGAAGACCGCCGCCAAGTGGCTGGCCGAGTACCAGCACCTGGACGGCGTGATGGCAGCCGCGCCGACCATGAAGGGCAAGATCGGCGAGAACCTGCGCGCTGCACTGGGACGCCTGCCGCTGAACCGCGAGCTGGTGACCATCCGCACCGACCTGGCGCTCGAGGCCAGCCCGACCAGCCTGGCGCTGCGCGAGCAGGACGTGCCGGAGCTGACCGAACTTTATACGCGCTACGGCTTCACCCAGGCGTTGAAGGAACTGGGTGCGCCTGTGCCGGCGCCGGCAGTGGCCAGCGAGGCCACCCCGAGCCTGCGCGGTACCGCGGCCGGCTTCGCGCGGGGCAGCGCCGAGGCACCGGCAGCGGACACGCTGGATCCGGCACTGTCCGCGCCGGGTGAATACGAGACCGTTCTGACCGCCGAGCAGCTGCAGGCCTGGGTCGAGCGCCTGCAACAGGCCGACCTGATCAGCTTCGACACCGAGACCGACGCACTGGATGCGATGCGCGCGCGCCTGGTCGGCATCAGCCTGGCCGTCGAGCCGGGCAGGGCGGCCTACATTCCGGTGGGCCACGATTACCCGGGTGCGCCGGCCCAGCTGCCGATGCAGCAGGTGCTGGACGCACTGCGCCCGGCGCTGCAGGACCCGGCGAAGAAGAAGCTGGGCCAGCACGGCAAGTACGACCTGCATGTGCTGCGCCGCCACGGCGTGGACGTGCAGGGCTACCACGACGACACCATGCTCGAGAGCTTCGTGCTCAACTCCACCGCCACCCGCCACGACATGGATTCGCTGGCCCTGCGTTACCTGGGCTACAGCACCATCAAGTTCGAGGACGTGGCCGGCAAGGGCGCCAAGCAGATCCCGTTCTCGCAGGTGGGCATCGACGAAGCCAGCCGCTATGCGGCCGAAGACGCCGACATCACCCTGCGCCTGCATCGCGCGCTGCAGCCGCAGCTGCTGGCCGAGCCGGCGCTGGACAGCGTGTACCGCGACATCGAGATGCCGCTGGTGCCGGTGCTGGCCAGCATCGAAGCCAATGGCGTGCGGATCGACACCGACGAACTGCGCCGGCAGAGCCAGGACCTGTCCTCGCGCATGCTGGCCGCGCAGCAGAAGGCCACCGAGCTGGCCGGCCGCAGCTTCAACCTGGATTCGCCCAAGCAGTTGCAGGCGGTGCTGTTCGACGAGTTGAAGCTGCCGGCGGTGGTGAAGACCCCGAAGGGCCAGCCCAGCACCAATGAAGAGGCGCTGGAGGCGATTGCCGACCAGCATGAACTGCCGCGGGTGATCCTCGACTACCGCGGATTGGCCAAGCTGCGCAGCACCTACACCGACAAGCTGCCGGAGATGGTCAATCCGGACACCGGCCGGGTGCACACCAGCTACCACCAGTCCGGCGCCGCTACCGGCCGCCTGTCCTCGTCGGACCCGAACCTGCAGAACATCCCGATCCGCACCGAAGACGGTCGTCGCATCCGCCGCGCGTTCATCGCCCCGGAAGGCTGCCAGCTGCTGGCCGCCGACTATTCGCAGATCGAGCTGCGGATCATGGCGCACCTGTCCGAGGACCCGGGCCTGGTGCGCGCCTTCGAGCAGGGTGCCGACGTGCACCGTGCCACCGCCGCCGAGGTGTTCGGGCGCACGCTGGAGGAGGTGACCCCGAACGAGCGCCGCGCCGCCAAGGCGATCAACTTCGGCCTGATGTACGGCATGAGCGCCTTCGGCCTGGCCCGCAACCTGGGCATCGACCGTGGCCAGGCGCAGGACTACGTGGCGCTGTACTTCAGCCGCTACCCGGGCGTGCGCGACTTCATGGAGCGGATGCGCCAGCAGGCCCGCGACCAGGGCTATGTGGAAACTCTGTTCGGCCGCCGCCTGTACCTGAACGACATCCACGCCCGCAACCAGGGCCTGCGTGCCGGGGCCGAGCGCGCCGCGATCAACGCGCCGATGCAGGGCACAGCCGCCGACATCATCAAGCGCGCGATGGTGGATGTGGACCAGTGGCTGCGCGACAGCGGGGCACCGGCACGGATGATCCTGCAGGTGCACGATGAACTGGTGTTCGAAACCGAAAGCAGTTTCGTGGAAGACTTGCGCTTGCAGGTGGTGGAACGCATGTCGCAAGCGGCCAAACTGCGGGTGCCGCTGGTGGTCGATACGGGCGTCGGCAGCAACTGGGATGAAGCGCACTGACCGCATTCCGGGCCGAAAACGACGTGAATTTGTTCATGAGTCGGGGGTTTCTGACTCGACCATGAATGTTGTCCCGATTGAATTTCATTAAATGGGGCCCCTTCACGAACCGTTAGTGTTCGGAGTGCTTCTATAACTCCCGACAGGCGCAATGCCTGTTGTGGATCTCTCCCATCCCCTGGAGCAGATCTCGGAACGGGGACTCCTCCCCAAGTGCCCGTTCCCCGGCCCCGTTGACCTCCCCCTGGTCAGCGGGGCTTTTTATTTGTGCCGATGGCATACCCCGGGCGCTGATGGGGCAGAGGGATCTGACCCCAGGTGCTAGGCTGGGCCACCGTTCCGCAGGGGAAGACCATGCCCGACCTGTTCGCCCTGGCCATGCCGTGGTGGGAATTCATCCTGCGCGCGGTGGTGGTCTACGTCGTGGTGCTGGGCATGGTCCGGCTGGGCGGCAAGCGGGCTCTGGGGCAGATCACGCCGTTCGACGTGCTGCTGATCGTGCTGCTGGGCAACGCGGTGCAGAACGCGCTGCTGGGCACGGATACCTCGCTGGGCGGCGGCCTGCTGCTGGCGGCGACCCTGATCCTGCTGAACTACGGGGTGGGCTGGCTCACCACCCGGAATCGGCGCATGGAGCGGTTGATCGAAGGAGAACCCACCGTAATCGCGCGCGATGGTCGCCTGTACGAGGCGGTACTTCGGCGCGAGCTGATCAGCCGCGCCGACTTCGATGCCGCGCTGCGCCAGCAGGGCGGGCTGCAGATTGAAAATGTGCAGATTGCCCTGCTGGAGACGACAGGGCACATCACCATCATCGCGCGGAAGGGCAGCTGACCAGCGCCCAGCCCACGCCCCGCGCGACGACACCCCTCAGAGCCAGTCGCGCGGCACCAGGTAGTCGGCCAGGCGCGATTCGGGGCTGCCGGGTTCGGGCGAGAAGCCGTATTCCCAGCGCACCCGCGGCGGCAGGCTCATCAGGATGCTTTCGCTGCGGCCGCCGCTCTGCAGCCCGAACAGGGTGCCGCGGTCATAGACCAGGTTGAATTCCACGTAGCGGCCGCGGCGGTACAGCTGGAACTCGCGTTCGCGCTCGCCATAGATGGCGTCCTTGCGCTGCTGCACGATCGGCAGGTAGGCGTCGAGGAAGCCATCGCCGACCGCGCGCAGATAATCGAAATCGCGCTCGAAGTCGCCGTGCAGGTCGTCGAAGAACAGACCGCCGACGCCGCGCGTTTCGTTGCGGTGGCGCAGGAAGAAGTACTCGTCACACCAGCGCTTGTGCGCGGCGTAGCGCTCGTCGCCGAACGGTGCACACAGATCGCGTGCGACCCGGTGCCAGTGCTGCACGTCCTCGTCGAACGGGTAGAACGGGGTCAGGTCGAAGCCGCCGCCGAACCAGCTGGCCACCACTTCACCGTCGCGCTGCGCCTGGAAAAAGCGCACGTTGGCATGGGTGGTCGGCACGTACGGGTTGAGCGGGTGGAACACCAGCGACACGCCGGTGGCGCGCCAGGAGGCGCCCGCCAGTTCCGGGCGGTTGGCCGAGGCCGACGGCGGCAGGCGGCTGCCAGCAACGTCGGAGAAGCCGATGCCGGCCTGCTCGAACACCGCACCGTCGCGCAGCACGCGGGTACGCCCGCCACCGCCCTCTGCACGCTGCCACAGGTCTTCCTGGAAGCGGCCCCGGCCATCGACGGCCTCGATCGCCCCACAGATGCGGTCCTGCAGGTCGGTGAGGTAGGTGCGCACGCGCTCGAATTCATTCATGGCGCGTACTTTACCGCAGGGCCCGGGCAGGCAAGCCCCTTACTGCTTGTGGTTGGGGGTGCGTGGCGCCGGTCCGGTCTGATCCTCGTCCGCCGACTGCTCCTGGACAGCACGCTGCAAGGCCTGGCCGAAACCCAGCAAGCTCCAGTTGCGCGTCGCCAGCACGTCACATGCCACGTGGCGGCCACTGCCCTCGGCCTCGCAGACGGCCTCAAGCATGGGGCGGACGTCCACACTGCTGCTGTTCTCCATCACGCTGGCCAGGTTTTCACAGCCTTCGCGGATGCCGGCCTGGCACACCTTCTGGTAGTGCTGGCTGGCCTCGACCCACTTCCCGCCCAGCGCGGCGCGGCTGCCCAGCACATTGCAGCCCTGCATCCTGCCGGCCGCGCAGCAGGCTTCTGCTTCGCCGTCGACCGACGCGCGTGGGCAATCCTGCGGGAATGGGATTTCGTCGAACACCAGCGGTGCGCTGCACTGGGCACTTCCCGGCTGTCGCTGGAAGCGCTCAAAACGCATCGAATCGTCCAGCCCCAGCAGGTCACCGTTGGCCAACGGTTGCAGCACGTAGTCACCCCCCAGCTCGTGGCGCATGCGGATCTGGCCGTCCTGCACGCGTGCACGCACCCGCGAACCGTAGCCCACCTCCACCAGTCCACCATCGCCGAACGTCAGTTCGTCCAACAGCCCGCCGGAGGCCACGTAGTGGCCACAGGGCACGGCGCTGGCGGCCTGCGGCAACAGCTCCCCATCCAGCGCCCGCAGTGCAGCCGCCTGCCGGCAGGACGTCTCGTTGCCGCCTTCGCAGGCCATCTGCAACGCCGCCCTGCCGTCCTGCAGATTGCCGGCGGTCCACTGCAGGGTGGCAACCTCCATGCAGAAGTCACTTTCACCCACCTGCGTGCATAGGTCCTGCAGGCGCTGCAATCGCGCGTCGGACAGCGCAGGCTTGGCTGCAGGCGAGAACACTTCAACCATCTTGGCCGCCATCGAGGCCGTGCGGATGGCAGTGGCGACGGCCTCGACCAGCTCTGGCCGCTCTTCCAGGATGGCCATGCAGGCCTCGGTGTCGGCCGCAGGGTCATCCTTGCGACACTGGCGGGGGAAGTCCATCTCGACCATCTCCTTTTCCATCGTGGCCTGTATCACCGCGATCTGTGCTTCGGTCGGTGTATCGCTGCCGGGGGCCTGGTCAGCCTCGCGATAGCGATCGGGCAGGCGCTGGCACAGAAATGGAACCCCTTCGGCACAGGCCGATTCCAGCGCCGTCAGGCTCAGCTCATGATGATGCCTGTCAAGGCAGCGCTGGGCATCTGCCAGGCAGCTGCCTGGCGCGTGCTCGACCGGGGGCAGGCACGCCGCTGGCTGGATCAGGCGGTAGCGCGTGTTGCCCTGCTGCAGGACGCGACCGCCACGCTGGACGTTCAGTCCAGATGTAACTCCGAAGGTGAGGTTGACGAGGCTCAGCTCGCCATCGATCTCTTGGACAACGAAGGGCCGATCAGAGATGTGCGTGTTCTTCGCCACCCCGCGGTCAGGCCCATCCACGCGCAGCTGGTTGCCACCGCCTTCGGCCGCGAATAGTCCACAGCGTGGCAGACCGGTTGCGGCCGCCTGCTGCGCCCAGGTCAGCAGCAACAAGGCAATGAAGGCCGGAATCAGGTGACGTGGGGCGAAAGGAGGCATCTTGGAGCCAGGGCAGAAAGACGCGGGCCACGATAGCCAACCGCCACCGATCCGCAATCAAACCCGCTGGAACGCCTGTGCTGCGGTCACGGCGTCTGTGCCGGGCAGGTCGTTCGCGTCAAAAATGCCGGGGGCGAGAGCTCAGCGGAAGCGCGCGCGCACGTCGGGGCGCAGCAGGCGCCAGGCCAGCCAGCCCTGCAGGCCGAGAAGCACGAACGACATGCCGACCACGGTCAGCGTGATCAGCCAGCGTTTCAGCTGCAGCTCCTGCAGCAGGGCCGGGTCATCGGCCAGCAATGGGATGAGGTCGCGCATGAACACGTCCAGCCACCAGGCGACTGCGAAGTTGCTCAAGCCGCTCAACAGCAGCAGCACCACGAAGCTCCACAGGCCCCAGCGACGTTCACGCAGCAGGCCCCAGCTGGACACGGTCGAGGCCAGGCACAACAGCGCGACGACCATTGACGCGGCCACCGGGTGCGCCAGCAGCCAGACCAGGCTGTGCAGCTGCTGGTGCTGCACTTCGCTTTCCACCAGGTGCCACAGCGTGAGGTTCTGCAGCGGCCACAGCACCAGTCCCTGCAGCACGAAGTAGGCCGTCAGCAGCAGTGACAGCCAGAACGAAGCCTGTGCCACCGGGCGCACCCAGGCGTGATAGGCCGGGGACGGCGGCGAGGGGATCGACGGGATCGACATTGACATCCGATGTCCTTGCAGTCGGCGCCCGCCTGCTCAGCGGACCGTCACCCGGGTGGCGACCGCCGGCAGGATATGGTGTTCGCTCAAGGGTGCCAAGGGCAGGCCATGCGGCGCCTGCAGCGGCACCCAGGCCAGCTCGGCGATCTCGGCGCGGGCCTGTGGCGTGCCGTCCACCCGCACCCACCAGGCCTGTGCCTGCACGCGATGGCCGGGCTCGTTCACCGCCCAATCCTCAAAGGTGCCCAGCGCGATGGCGGTTTCGGCGCACAGCTGCACACCGAGTTCTTCGTCCAGTTCGCGGGCCAGCGCCTGCAGCGGCGCCTCGCCGGGTTCGGGCTTGCCACCTGGCTGGATGAAGCGGCGTGCACCGTGCTTGCGCACCACCAGCGCCTGGCCGCGGTCATCCAGGATGACCGCAGCCACGATCCGGATCGTGGCTGCGGCGTTGCTCACTTCAGGTTCTGCTCGAACAGCTTGAGGATGCGCTTGTACTGGTCCAGCCAGGAATCGGCGCGGACGTAGCCGTGGCGCTCCAGCGGATATAGTGCGATCGACCAGTTGTCCTTGTGCAGTTCGATCAGGCGCTGGGTCAGGTTCACCGAATCCTGGAAGAACACGTTGTCATCCATCATGCCGTGGGCGATCAGCAGGTTGTCCTGCAGGTTCTGTGCATACTCGATCGGCGAGGAAACGCGGTACGCCTCCGGGTCGATGTCCGGGGTGTTGAGGATGTTGCTGGTGTAGCCGTGGTTGTAGTTGTGCCAGTCCACCACCGGGCGCAGCGCGGCGCCGGCCTTGAACGTGCCCGGTGCACGGAACAGCGCCATGAAGGTCATGAAACCGCCATAGGAACCACCGTAGATGCCGGCGTGGTCGCGGTCACCCTGCTGGGTGTCGACCAGCCAGTCCAGGCCGTCCTTGTAATCTTCCAGTTCCGGGTGGCCCATGTTGCGGTAGATGGCCGTGCGCCAGTCGCGGCCGTAGCCCTCGCTGCCGCGGTAATCCATGTCCAGCACGATGTAGCCCTTCTGCACCAGCAGGTTGTGGAACATCTGCTCGCGGAAGTAGGCCGGGTAGCGCTGGTGCACGTTCTGCAGGTAGCCGGCGCCGTGCACGAACATCACGATCGGGTACTTCTTCCCCGGCTCCTTGTTTTCGGGCTCGTAGTACTTGGCCCAGACCACGCCGGCACCGTGCTTGGATGGCACTGCCACCAGCTTCGGCTGGATCCACTGGCGTGCCTTGTAGTCGGCGGTGCGGGTGTCGGTCAGCACGCGGGCCTGGCCTGCGCCAGTGCTCGGTACCACGGCCAGCTGTGCCGGCAGGTAGGCGCCGGAGTAGCGCACCAGCAGTTGCTGGCCGTCCGGCGACAGCGAGAAATCCTCCACGCCGTTGAGGCTGGTCAGCTCGCGCACCTGGCGGCTGCCGGTGTCGACCGCGCAGACTTCGTAGTCATGCGGCGCCTGCTGGTTGCACAGGAAGTAGAAACCCTTGCCATCGGCCGACGGCACCGGCGCCGACGTTTCCCACTTGCCGCTGGTCAGCGCCTGCGGCTTGGCGGTGCCGGCCTGGGTATACAGGTGCGAGAAGCCCGATTCCTCCGACAGCAGCCACAGCGTGCGGCCATCGGCCATCCAGCCGAAATCGTTGAAGCCCCAGTTGATCCAGGCGTTGTCGGTCAGGCGGTGGCGGTTCTGCACACGGCCGTCGGCAGCGCTGACGCTGATGATCCAGCGGTCCTTGTTGTCGTTGGCACGCAGCATCACCGCGGCCTGCTGGCCATCGGCGCTCCAGCGGATGCCGCCGCCCATGAAGTCGCTCATCACCTGCACGCTGCGCTCACCCTTCAGCGCGTCCTTGCCGGCCTTGCGGCGCAGTTCGGCCAGCGGGTCGGTGCTGATGCCCGGCAGGCTGGCCAGCGAGACCTTATCGGCCTTGCCGGTGCGCACGTCCACGTACCACAGCGTGTGCGGCTCGAAGCCATTGCGGCCGACGCGGGTGCGGGTGTCCTCGGTTTCCTCGTAACCCGATTCGGTCACGTACAGCGGCATCTTGCTGGTGCGGCCGTCGTCGAAGTCCTTCGGCTTGGTCACCACGATCAGGTGGGTGAGGTCCGGCGACAGCACGCTGTCGGCGATCTCCACGTCGGCGCCCAGGTACACCGGGCCCGGCGCACGCGTCGGGTCGGCCTGGCGCCAGCGCTGGTCCTGGTCCTTCAATGCCTCGCGCTGCTCGCGGTCGCGGCGCAGGGTTTCCAGCGTGCGCAGCTGCTGGTCGCGCAGCACGTCGGCCTTCGGCGGCGTACGCGGGTCCTTTTCGGCCTTCAGGCTGGCCACCTGCTGCACGCCGCTGGCGGCAGTCCAGTGGAACCAGTTCTGGCCGACGCGCCAGATCACGCCGCTGTCGGCAGCGAAGTTCACGTTGCCCGCGCGCTCGTTGCTGCGGGTCAGCTGCGTCAGCGCGCCGCTGCGCAGGTCGCGCACGAACACGTCGCCATTGCGCACGAAGGCGCTGCGGCTGCGGCTGCGGTCGTAGACCGGCTCGGCCACGTCCAGGGTGCCGCGCTGGTCATCGGCCACCTGCGCGGCCACGCCACCGGCTACCGGCTGGCGGAAGGTATCGCGTACCGGGCTGCCGTTGCGCTTGAGCTGGTATTCCACCTGCTGGCTGTTCCACGACCACCAGGCCTTTTCGACCGGCGGACCGATCCAGTCCGGGTCGGCCATCGCCTGTTCAATGGTGATCGGCGTCGGCGCGGCGTGCGCGGCCGGTGCGGCCAGCACGGCCGACAGCAGGAGGGACAGGGGCAGCACTCGGGACATGGGCGGACGGCACCAGTAGAGGAAACCGGGCAAGCGTAGCAGCCGCACGGGCCCGGGGCAGGGGCCACAGGTCATGGCAGCGGGATTGGCAAAGTAGTGCAACCGCTGGCCGGCCTCGCGCATCCATTCTCCTGAACCCGCATCATCCACCGGACAGGAGCCCGACCATGCAGGAACTGATCCCGATCACCCTCTTCATCTGCATCGCCTACGCGATCCATGCCATTGCCGATGCCCGCGCGCGCAGCAAGCTGGTGGCCCCGCACGTGCCCGAGGAAGTGATCCGCTCGCTGGCCTTGCTGGAAGAAGAGCGCCGCCGCCAGGGTGCGCTGCGCTGGGGCATCAGCCTGGTCAGCTTGGCCGTGGCGATGGGCCTGCTGGAGGCGATCGGTGCGCGTGACCTGACCTTTGGTGCCGCTGCCGCGCTGGTCGGCAGTGCCGGCCTGGGCCAGCTGCTGGCCTGGCACTTCACCCGCCCCGCCGCACGCAAGGGCTGAGCCGGCGCATGCCACGGGCACAGGGGGCGCCCCGTAGATGAGCCTGCTCGGCGAAGCACTGTCGGCACTGCGGGGCCGTCGCCGCCACGATGCAGTATCGGCGGCACCGCCCGCCGAGCCGCTGGACGCGGACCAGGCCCTGGTGCGGGCCATCATCGATGGCTCGCAGTCGGCCTTCGCGCAGCTGGTGGCGACCCACCAGCGCACCTGCGCGCATGTGATCGGGCGCATGGTGGGCGACCGCGACCAGGTAGCTGACCTGCTGCAGGAAACCTTCCTGGCCGTGCTGCGCCAGCTGCACCGGTTCCGCTTTGAATCTTCGTTGCGTACCTGGGTTTCGCGGGTGGCCTACACCACTGCACTACAGCACCTGCGCCGGCGGCGGCTGGAGGCGCAATGGATGGTGGCGGTGGAGGTGCCGGAGGAATTGGGGATCGGCGATGAAGGCCCCGGGCCCGCCGAGTTGAGCGAGGCGCTGCAGGCCGGGCGCCATCTTGGCGAGGCGCTGGAACGGCTGAGTGCACCGCAGCGGCTGATCGTCGGCCTGCATTACCTGGAGGATTTCGATCTGGCCGAGATCGAGCAGGTGACCGGGCTGGCACGCGGTACCATCAAGAGCCACCTGTACCGCGCGCGCCAGGTCCTGAAGCAGGAACTGACGCGGCATGCCACCGCCGGAGAACTGCTGTGAACCCACCCACCGACCCTCGCGATGCGGAAGAGCGCGCGCTGGCGCAGGCGTTGCGTGAGCAGGCTCGGCAGGAAGAAGCGCCGGACGTGAGTGAGGCGCTGCAGAAGCGCATTGCCGCTGAGTCGCGCGACAGTGGCGTGGGCTATGTGGTGGTGCAGGTGCTGTTGCTGGGGGCGTTGGTGGCAGGGGCTGTCTGGTACTTCTGGGTCTAGAAGAACATTGACGCCCGCAACTGCTTTGGGACGTTTCTTCCTCCAACTTCCGATCAGATATCCAAGCGTCGGGCGTTGTCTCCACGTCGGCAGTTGGCCTTTCCCGTCAGACTCCGTCACGTCGGCCTCGTCATCAGTGGCAGTCGCTCTATCCAGGGGCCGCGAGCTACGTGTGTTTCCTGAGAAAAGTTGCAAACTCCATGCCTCCGCTTGAGTCGGAGTTTCACAATCAGAGACTCTCAACCATCAGCTTCCACGGGTATGGAGTGAGAATCACATGGACAGGTGCGCCAGTAATCCAACGCCGGATGCAGTTGGATGATGCTCTACTACATCCAGCTTTCGCTTGCCCGATTCAAGCAACGAATCGGCACTCATCTGGCAATCGCTCTCATGCTGGGTGCGGGGGTAGGGATCACCACCGTGATGCTCTCCATTGTTCTCCAGGCATCGTCGGATCCCGCACCAGGCCGGAGCTCCGCATTGTTCCGCCCGTACCTTGACGCGCGTCCAGATGCCCTGCGCAGTGGTTCCCCGGATCCGGGACAGGCACTGACCTGGCCAGATGCGAAGGCGCTTCTGGGCCAAGGTGGGACGTGGAAACAGGCAGCAATGGCAGGGGGGGCGGTGACGCTCTCCCGGCCGGGAGAGTCCAGCGCAAGGCTGCGTGCGAGGTTCGCTACGTCGGAAGTCTTCAGTGTGCTTGGCATTGCCGTTGTTCAAGGACGGGCATGGACCGGCGAGGAGGGGCATGCTGCGAGTCGAATCGTGGTGCTTTCGCGTGCGCTCGCCGCGCGTGAGTGCGCACAGGACTGTGTTGGTCATCGGTTGGAACTGGGCAGGCGCACCTATACCGTTGTGGGTGTCGCGGAGGACTGGCATCCGGTGCCGATGTTTCAGGGAGATCTCACACGCCGGCCGTTTGTGGAACCTGACGAGATCTACCTGCCGGTTGAGACCGCAATCGCAGACAGGCTGACTGTTGTGGACGGGACGGCGATCTGGGGGGGGGACCAGGACACGGATCCTGCAGGGGCCAACGTGTCATGGCTTCAATTGTGGGCGTGGCTGCCCACTGCGGATGATGTCGCCGCCTACCGTGCGAATCTGAATGCCTATGCACAGGCAAAGGGTCTTCGGATCGAACCAGGCACCCAGCAGGTGGCACTCTGGCCTTTGAAGGATTGGCTGGACAGGCTGGGATTGGTTCCAGAGCGGGCCAGGATGCAGCTTCGGCTGTCACTGATCCTTCTCGGTGTGTGCATCGTCAACGCGGCGGCGCTGCTCAGCTTCAGTCTGGGGCGCCGTCGGCGGGAGCTCGCGATACGACGTGCACTGGGCGCGCGACGCCGGGACGTGTTCATCCAGCTCATGTGGGAATCCATCGCGGCGGGAGCCGCAAGCAGTGCGCTCGCTGTCGTCACCTATATGCTGGGAATCCGGGTGGTTGCTGCGGGAGACGTTCTGCCCAGCGCGATAACCGCGATGCATGCTGGGGCATTGCTGATGGCCGCTGGCCTGGGAGTCGTCACGACGTTGCTCTGTTCATTGGTCCCGTCGTTTGAAATCTGCAGGGTCAGCTCCCTGTCGAATGCCTTTGCGAAGGGGGCTGCCTAAAATGTTCGAATCGATGAGGGAGATCCGACGGCATTTGGGAAGCGCCGCACTGCTTGCAGTGCAGGCAGCGCTTGCAAGCCTGGCATGTGCGTTCGCACTGCAATCCGCGCTGGACAGCTTCGCCAGATTGAACACCGGGAGCATCCGGGAGGCAGCATCGATTGGTGTGGTCAGGGTATCCGATGTCGAAGAAGGCGCGGATGCAGCAGTGCTGCGGGCAGACCTGTCCGCGATCCGCCTGCCCGGTGTTCAGGACACGGTTGTGAGCGACGCTGTTCCGTTCGGAGGAAGAGCCCATCGATACGGCGTATGCACCAGCGAGTCGGCCATGCTGTATTCGATGAATGCGGGCACGGCAGACGTTGCCGGATGCGATCGCATTCCCGTGGTAACTGCAAGCTCTGGCCTGCTGGCGATGCTGGGCGCGGGAATCGTCCTGGGGCAGGACGCCACGGAGGACGACATGGTTGAAGGCACTCCGGTGGTGCTGATCAGTGAATCGCTGGCTGCCCGACTGTTCGGAACGGAGAGTGCTGTTGGCCGCCACCTGTATTTCGGCCCCGGCAGCAGCCGGGTCATCATGGGCGTATTTGCCTCTGTTGCTGGACCGGCACCAGGTGGTAATGAGCGGGACTCGCAGTGGGCGCTACTTCCGGGCCTCCCCATGGGCGCCAGTCGCTACTATCTGGCGAAGTGGAGGTCGGAGGTTGATCGTTCATCGCTTGATGGTACTGTCGATGCGCTGCAGCGGCCTTATCGGATCGTGACTCCGGCCGGTGTCGAGACCCTGGCGGGATATCGCGATGCCTACGTCAAAGCCGATCGCTTTGCTACGACCGTGCTCGCGGTCATGACGGCCGTTGTTCTCGGTGTGCTGATGGCCGGCGTTTCCGGAGTTGTAGGCGCGTGGCTTGACCGGCGCCGGTACTCCATCGGGGTTCGACGGACATTAGGTGCTCGCAGGTCCGTGATCTTCGCCGAAATCATGTTCGAGGTTTCACTGTTCACCACGCTGGGCGCGCTGCTCGGCGCGTTGTCGTTGCAGTGGGTAGGGGCGCCGCAGGACGGCATCACAGGTTCACCGTGGTTCTCGATATCGAGCGCTGTCGTGCTGGTGATGGCGGCCTGCTTGACTGCAGTGGTACCCCGGGCCCTGCGAATCGCCAAGGAGCCGCCCTTGACCCTGCTGAAGCCCCTGTAGCCCATTCATCCTGTCACCCGGCTTCACCTGCGACAAAGTGAAGCAGCGCGTCACCCGGTCGCATCCCGTCTTAACGAAATCCTCCTAAAGTGGTCCGGTATCCCACCGGTCACAGGCAGGAGGCGTCCCTTGGACGCGTTGTTGTTGTCCCGGATCCAGTTCGGATTCGTCATCAGTTTCCATGTGCTGTTCCCCGCCTTCACCATTGGCACGGCCAGCTGGCTGGCCTTCATCGAATGGCGCTGGCTGCGCACGAAGTTGCCCGTGTGGCGCGAGCTGTATTTCTTCTGGCAGAAGATCTTCGCGGTGTCGTTCGGCATGGGCGTGGTCAGCGGCATCGTCATGGCCTTCCAGTTCGGAACCAACTGGCCACGGCTGAGCGAGGTGGCCGGCACGGTCATCGGCCCGCTGCTGACCTACGAAGTGCTGACCGCGTTCTTCCTGGAAGCCAGCTTCCTCGGCGTGATGATGTTCGGCTGGGGCCGCGTTTCGCCGCGCCTGCATTTCCTGTCCACCTGCATGGTGGCGCTGGGCACGCTGTTCTCCACGTTCTGGATCCTGTCGTCCAACAGCTGGCTGCATACGCCGGCCGGCTACGAGATGGTGAACGGCGTGGTGCATCCGGTGGACTGGTGGCAGGTGGTGTTCAACCCCTCGTTCCCCTATCGCCTGGCGCACATGGCGCTGGGTTCGTTCATCACCACCTGTTTCGTGATCGGTGGCGTGGGCGCGTGGTACCTGCGCAAGGGCACGCACGTGGAAGCGGGCCGGCGCATGTTGATCGCAGCGGTGGCGTTCGCGGCACTGACCGTGCCGGTGCAGATTTTCGTCGGCGACATGCATGGCCTGAACACGCTCAAGCACCAGCCGATGAAGATCGCGGCGATGGAAGCGCACTGGCATGAAACCAAGGAGGGCGAGGGCGTACCGCTGGTGGTGTTCGCGCTGCCGAACGAGAAGGAAGAGCGCAATGATTTCGAAGTTGCCATCCCGAAGCTGGGCAGCGTGATCCTCACCCACTCGCTGGATGGCACCTTCGACCCGCTGACCTCGGTACCGGCCAGCGAGCGGCCGCCGGTGACGCCGGTGTTCTTTGCCTTCCGCATCATGGTCGGGCTGGGCACGCTGATGCTGCTGTTGGCCTGGGTGTCAGCGTTCCAGCTGTGGCGCAGGAAGCTGCTGGATTCGCCGTGGCTGCTGCGCGGCTGGAACTGGATGCTGCCCAGCGGTTTCATCGCGCTGCTGTCCGGGTGGTTCGTCACCGAGATGGGCCGCCAGCCGTGGGTGGTGTATGGCGTGCTGCGCACCGCTGATGCGGTCGGCCCGCAGAGCGCGTGGATGACCGCGCTGTCGCTGGCGGTCTACGTCGTTGGCTACGCCTTCGTGTTCGGCTGGGGCATCTGGTACCTGGTGAAGATCCTGCGCCACGGACCGCGTCCGCACGATGATGGGCCGTCGCTGGACCACGGAAGCCACACCCCGGCACGCCCGCTGTCTGCGGCCGACGAACCGCTGGAGGAGCGCTGACATGGACCTGATGACCTGGCTGCCGGTGGCGTGGTTTGCGGTGATCGGCTTCGGCGTGCTGATGTACGTGGTGCTGGATGGCTTCGTGCTCGGTATCGGCATCCTGGCCCCGTTCGCCGAGGACGAGGAGCAGCTGGACCTGATGATGAACACCGCCGCGCCGATCTGGGACGGCAACGAGACCTGGCTGGTACTGGGCGGCGCCGGGCTGCTGGCGGCGTTCCCGAAGGCCTATGCGGTGCTGTTGTCGGCGCTGTACCTGCCGGTGCTGTTGCTGGTGGTGGCGCTGGTGTTCCGCGGCGTGGCCTTCGAGTTCCGCTTCAAGGCACATCGATCGCGCCGGGTGTGGAGCGTGGCGTTCGGCCTCGGTTCGCTGCTGGCGACCTTTGCCCAGGGCGTGATCCTCGGCACCCTGGTGCAGGGCATCCCGCTGGTGGACGGCGTCTACCAGGGCGGCGCATTCACCTGGTTCAGCCCGTTCGCGATGCTGACCGGTGCTGCGTTGGTGGCTGGCTATGCGTTGTTGGGCAGCACCTGGCTGATCCTGAAGACCGAAGGGCGCGTGCAGGCGCTGGCCCGGCAGATGACCCGGCCGCTGGTGGTGGCGGTGATCGCGGCGATGGGCCTGGTCAGCAGCTGGCTGCCGTTCCTCGATTCGCGGTTGATGGCGCGCTGGTTCAGCGACGGCAACTTCTGGTGGCTGTCGCCGGTGCCGCTGTTGACGCTGGCGGTGGCCGCCGCGCTGTGGCGCAGCGCGACCCATCCGCGCCGCGACCTGCCGCCGTTCCTGCTCAGCCTGGCCTTGTTCGTGCTTGGCTTCCTCGGCCTGGTGCTGGGCATGTGGCCCTATCTGCTGCCGCCGTCGATGACCCTGTGGCAGGCCGCCGCGCCGGCCTCCTCGCTGGGCTTCAGCCTGGTCGGGCTGGTCATTCTGCTGCCGGTCATCCTCGGCTATACGGCGTGGTCGTACCGGGTGTTCCGCGGCAAAGTGCGCGCCGATAGCGGTTACCACTGATCGATTGAAGCGGGGCCCGCTGGTGCCGGGCCCCCTGTTGTGGAATGTGAAATCTGCACACCCCGGGCGGGACGTGCTAGCGTGCGCTCCTTTCCGGCAGCCAGGGGGGCAGCCGGCGACGTCCTGGACGGACGCACGGCTGCAGGAACGGGGGGCCGCCGCGCGTCGCCGTAATGGCTCGTGCCTATCGTTCTCCCGTTGAAGCACCTTCGCTAATGATCGAATTCTCCATCGTCGACTGGGCCGCCTGGGCGCCCGGCCTGAGTGAGCGCAGCCAGTGGCTGGGCTGGGCCGATGCGCCGTATCCGCCGGTTGGCGAAGACACGCCGCCGCTCGCCGAAATCCCGGCAATGCAGCGCCGCCGCATCGAGCGGCTGGGCCGGATGGCGATCCAGGCTGCCTGCTGGTGCGAGGACGGGCAGGGCGCTGACAGCCAGGTGCCGCTGGTGTTCGCCAGCCGCCACGGCGACGTGGCCCGTTCGATGGAGCTGCTGGGCGCGCTCGCCAGCGATCAGCCCCTGTCACCGACGGGGTTCGGCCTGTCGGTGCACAACGCGATCGCTGCGCTGTACTCGATCGCGCGCGGTCACCGCGGCAACTACCTGGCGCTGGCCGCCGGCCAGGCCACGGTCGAGACCGCCTGCCTGGAAGCGGCCGGTCTGCTCGCCGATGGCGCCCGCGAAGTGCGGGTGGTGGTCTATGAGTCGCCGCTTCCTGAAATTTACGCGACGTTTGCCGACGAACCTGACCCGTTCTTTGCCTGGTGCTGGCGTTTGACGGCGCCGATGCCGGGCCAGCCGATCCTCTCCCTGCAGTGGGAGGCGGCGCCGGGGGCCACTGCCACCGCCTCGGGCACGCTGCCGCACGCGCTGGACCTGCACCGCTTTCTGCTGTCCGGCGCGCCGGCGCTGGAGCACGTGGCTCAGGGCCAGCGTTGGCGCTGGGGGCGCCGTGGCTGAGGCGCTGCGCCGTCTCGATCATGCTTGGCGGGTGCTCGGCACCGGCCTGAGCTTTGCCGCATTCGGTTTGGGCGGGCTGCTGCTCGGCGTTCTGGTGATGCCGGTGCTGCTGCTGATGCGTGATCCGGTGGCGCGGCGCCGCCGTGCCCGGCGCGTGGTCCAGGTCGCGTTCGCCAGCCATCTGCGGCTGATGCGCGGGCTGGGGGTGATGACCTACGAGATCGAGGGCGGCGAACGCCTGCAGCGCGACGGCCTGCTGGTGCTGGCCAACCATCCGACCCTGATCGACGTGGTCTGCCTGATCTCGCTGCTTCCCAACGCCGACTGCGTGGTCAAGCGGGCGGTGGCCTGCAACCCGTTCATGCGCGGCCCGGTGCGGGCTGCCGGCTACATCTCCAATGACGATGGCGCCGGCCTGGTCGATGACTGTGTGGCCGCAGTGCGCGCCGGAGGCACCCTGGTCATCTTCCCGGAAGGCACCCGCAGCGTGCCGGGGCAGCCACCGCAGCTGCAGCGCGGGGCCGCCAACATCGCCGTACGGGGCCGCATCGACGTCACCCCGGTGCGGATCACCTGCAGCCCGCCAACGCTGACCAAGGGGCAGAAGTGGTATCGTGTCCCCTCACGTCGCTTTCACGTTCGGCTGCAGATCGGCGAAGATATCCCGATCGCGCCATTTCTGGCCGAAGACGACTCGCCAAGGGGGGATGCCTTGGCGGCCCGTCGCGTCACCGAGCACCTTTCTCGTTATTTCGACCTGTCTGGAGATCCGAACCGTGCAAGCACTTGAGCACGAGATCAAGGAATTGATCATTTCCTCCCTTTCGCTGGAGGACATCACGCCGGAGGACATCGATCCGACCGCGCCGCTGTTCGTCGAGGGCCTCGGCCTGGATTCGATCGACGCGCTGGAGCTGGGACTGGCGCTGCAGAAGAAGTACGGTGTCAGCCTCTCGGCCGATTCGGAAGAAACCCGTCGCCATTTCTCCAGCGTGCGCGCGCTCGGCGAGTTCGTCGCCGCCCGCCAGTCGTAACGGCGCCAGGAATTGCCATGACCAAGAATGAACTGTTCGAACGCATCGTCAGCATCCTGACCGACAGCTTCGAGATCGAAACGGCCCGGATCACCCCGGAAGCCCGCCTGTACGACGACCTGGACATCGACAGCATCGATGCGGTGGACCTGATCGTGCAGCTCAAGCCGCTGCTCGGCCGCAACCTGCAGCCGGAAGCGTTCAAGGCCGTGCGTACCGTGCAGGACATCGTCGATGTGGTGCACAGGCTGCTGCCGGACCAGGCAGCAGCCTGACCGCAGCGCCGACGGCTCCACCATGGCACGCGCACGCACGGTCGTGGTGGCTGCGATCTCGCTGGCCTACCCGGTACTGGTGTACCTGGCGATGGGTCGTTTCGAGCCACGCTGGCTGTCGCTGCTGCTGTTCACCCTGGCCCTGCTGCGCGCGCTGAGTTCGCGCCAGCCGCTGTGGTGGGCCGCAGCGGCGGGCACCGGCCTGCTGGCGGTACTGGCTACCGTGCTCAACCAGGCCCTGCCACTGAAGCTGTACCCGGCGCTGGTCAATGCGGTGATGCTGGCAGTGTTCGGCACCAGCCTGCGCTTCGGGCCACCGCTGGTGGAGCGCCTGGCGCGGCTGCAGGAGCCGGACCTGCCCCCGTTCGCGGTGGCCTATACCCGACGCGTCACCCAGGTGTGGTGCGGGTTTTTCGTTCTCAACGGCAGCCTGGCCCTGCTGACCGCGCTGTACGCGTCGGACCGGGCCTGGATGCTCTACAACGGATTGTTGGCGTACGTCATGATGGGCGTGTTGTTCGCAGGTGAGTGGCTGGTGCGGCGGCGGGTGAAGGCGGCGCACGCGCATGGCTGAGTGGATTGCCCTTGACAGGCTGCTGCTGGCGGCGCTGCCGCATCGAAGCGTTGGCGTCTGCGATGGCGAGGTGATCGACCACGCCCACTTCCGCCAGCGCGTGCTGGCCTGGCGCGCCGCCTTTGCGGCGGCCGAAGGCCGCGACTGGGCCCTGTACTTCGATGACGCCGTGGCCTTTGCCGCGGCGTTGTTCGGTGCCTGGCATGCCGGCAAGCGGGTGTTCCTGGCCGCCGACAACCTGCCGGCCACGCTGCAGGCGTTGCAGCCGCAGGTGAACGGTTTCGCAGGCGACGTGTCGGCCGACTATCGCCCGCTGGCGGCGCTGGACGCCACGCTGGACGACGAACTGCAGATGCTGGACGAACGCGCCTGCGAGCTGAGCGTGTTCACCTCCGGCAGTACCGGCCAGCCGAGCGCGATCGGCAAGCGCCTGGACCAGCTGGCGCGCGAGGTGGATGCGCTGCAGGCTGCGTTCGGCGCACAGATGGAGGGCGTGCAGGTGCATGGCACGGTATCCCACCAGCACATCTACGGCCTGCTGTTCCGCGTGCTGTGGCCGTTGGCCGCCGGCCGCCTGATCCATCCACGCCGGTTCTTCCATGAAGACCTGGTGGGTGCGCTGGCCGGTACCGACACGGTGCTGGTGGCGACGCCAGCCCACCTCAAGCGCCTGCCCGAGCAGCTGGACTGGGCCAGCCTGCATGGCCGCCTGCGCGCGGTGTTCTCCTCCGGCGGCCCGCTGCCGGAAGAAGCCGCACGCCAGGTGCGGCAGTGGCTGGGTGTGGCGCCGACCGAGGTTTACGGCAGCAGCGAAACCGGTGGCATCGCCTGGCGCCGCTGGGACACCGGCCTGCCACCGTGGCAACCGTTGCCGGGCGTGCAGTGGCGCATCGAGGATGGCTGCCTGGCCGTCGCCTCGGCGCATCTGGAAACCCTCGACTGGTGGCGTACCCAGGACCGCGTGGAAGCGTTGGCCGATGGCCGGTTCCGCCTGCTGGGCCGGGCCGATCGCATCGTCAAGATCGAAGAACGCCGCGTCTCGCTGGATGCACTGGAGCGCGCGCTGCGCGAAGACGCCGAAGTGGACGACGCGCGCGTGCTGGTCCTGCCCGGCCAGCGCGAGCAGCTGGCGGCCGTGGTGGTACCGGCTGACCGGGCGCTGCTGGCGGGTGGTGACACCGCGCGCCGCGCCCTGGGCCAGCGCCTTGGCGCGCGCCTGGCGCACGCGCATGACGCAGTGACCCGTCCGCGCCGCTGGCGCCTGGTGCAGGCGCTGCCGATCAATGCGCAGGGCAAGGTGACCCAGGCCGCGCTGGCGGCGCTGTTCCAGCCGTTGATGCCGGTGCCGGCGTGGGATCACCGCGATGCCGCCAGCGCCACCCTGCGCATGACCCTCGACCCGGCGCTGCGGCCGTTCCAGGGCCACTTCCCGCAGGCGGCGATCCTGCCCGGCGTGGCGCAGCTGGACTGGGCCGTGCGTTTCGGCCGCCAGGTGTTCGCAATGCCGGCAGCGTTTCTGCGCATGGATGCGGTGAAGTTCCAGCATGTGGCCCGCCCCGGCGATGAGCTGACCCTGCAGCTGGACTGGGATGCCGCGCGCAATGTGCTGGCCTTCCGCTACACCTCCAGCCACGGTGTGCATGCCAGCGGCAAGGTGGTTTTCGCCGATGCGGACTGATCCGGCCGTTGCCGGTGCCGCATTCGCGCCACTGGTGGTGATTCCCGTCTACGACCACGAGCACGCCATCGCGGCGGTGGTCGACGGCGTGCAGGCCGCGGGACTGCCCTGCCTGCTGGTCGACGATGGTTCGCACGATGGGTGCGCGGCGGTGCTGCGCGCGCTGGCACAACGCCAGGGTATCGACCTGCTGCGTCTGGACGTGAACCAGGGCAAGGGCGGGGCAATGCTGGCCGGTTTCGCCGAGGCCGGCGCGCGAGGCTACAGCCACGTGCTGCAGATCGATGCCGACGGCCAGCATGATACGGCTGACCTGCCACGCTTCATCGAAGCCGCGCGCCTGCACCCGGGTGCAGTGATCTGTGGCATTCCGGCCTACGACGCCAGTGTTCCCAAGGCGCGCCTGTACGGTCGCTACGCCACCCACATCTGGGTCTGGATCAACACGCTCTCGCTGCACCTGCGCGACACCATGTGCGGCTTCCGCGTGTATCCACTGCCGCCGGTGCTGCGCGTGATCGGTGAAGAGACCATCGGCCGGCGCATGGATTTCGATACCGAAATAATGGTGCGCCTGTACTGGCGTGGGCTGCCGGTCGAGCACCTGGCCACGCGCGTGACCTATCCTGCCGATGGCGTGTCGCACTTCGATGTGTGGCGCGACAACGTGCGCATCAGCCGCATGCATACCCGTCTGTTCTTCGGCATGCTCTGGCGCGCGCCGCGCCTGCTGTGGCGCCGCCTGCGGGGGCAGCGCTGAGATGACGGCCGCGCAGGGCGCCCCACACTGGGCCGACATCGGCGAATCCACCTCGGTGGCCGGCGTGCTGTTCCTGTGCTGGGTGCACCGCTGGTTCGGGCGCTGGCCGTTCCGCCTGTGCGTGTGGCCGGTGGTGGCCTGCCATTGGCTGGGCAACCGTGTAGGGCGCCAGGCCTCGATGCAGTACCTGCAGCGGCTGCAGGCGCACAGCGGCGTGCTCGGCCGCGCGCCGACACGGCGTGACAGCCTGCGCCACTTCTTTACCTTCGCCGACACGATGCTGGACAAGATCCTCGGCCTGGGCGGGCGCTACCCGGCCGAACGCATCCACCTGCACCGCGACCTGGTGCTGCAGAAGATCGCGCGCCGCGAAGGCGGGTTGATCCTCACCGCGCACATCGGCTGCCTGGAGCTGTGCCAGGTGCTGGCCGAGCAGGTGCCGGGATTCCGCATCACCGTGCTGGTGCACACCGCGCATGCGCAGCGCTTCAATCGCCTGCTGCAGCGGCTGGATCCGCTGGCAGCGGTGGAACTGGTGCAGGTGACGGAAATGGGGCCGGCCACGGCGGTGATGCTGGCCGAGCGCGTGGCGGCGGGAGGCTTCGTCGCCATCGTTGGCGACCGCACGCCGGTACAGGGCGGCCGCAGCGTCACCGCCGATTTCCTGGGCCACCGCGCGCCGTTCCCGATCGGCGCCTATGTGCTCGCCGCCGCGCTGGGGTGCCCGGTCTACACCATGGCCTGCCTGCACCAGGGCGACGGCTATCGGGTGGCATTCGAACAGTTCGCCGGACGCATCGTGCTGCCGCGTGGCTCGCGCGACGCCGCGCTGGCCGAACAGGCACAGCGCTTCGCGCGCTGGCTGGAACTGCAGGTCATCCAGTCCCCGTTGGACTGGTTCAATTTCTTCCCCTTCTGGGATCAGGCTCCGCATGACGACTGACGCCGTACCCGTGTGCCGCTTTGGCGATGCACCGTTGACCATCGAAGACGTGGTTGCCCTGGCCCAGCGCCAGTGTGAGGCCGCACTGAGCGACGCGCCGGCATTCCGCGCGCACATCCAGCGCGGCGCCGACTTCCTCGACCGCCTGCTGCGCGAGGACGGCGTGATCTACGGTGTAACCACCGGCTATGGCGACTCGTGCACGGTGAACATCCCGCCGGCACTGGTGGCTGAACTGCCGCACCACCTGTACACCTACCATGGCTGCGGCCTGGGCCGTTACCTGGACCCGGTCGAGACCCGTGCGGTGCTGGCCGCGCGCCTGGCGTCGCTGGTGCGCGGCATGTCCGGTGTCAGCCTGCCGCTGCTGGAAGGCCTGGCCACGCTGCTGCAGCACGACGTGCTGCCGATGATTCCGGCCGAAGGCTCGGTCGGTGCCAGTGGCGACCTGACCCCGCTGTCGTACGTGGCGGCAGTGCTGTGCGGCGAACGCGAGGTGCTGCACGAGGGCCGCGTGCAGCCGGCCGCCGAGGTGCTGGCGAAGATCGGCATGACCCTGCTGAAACTGCGGCCGAAGGAAGGCCTGGCGATCATGAACGGCACCGCGGTGATGACCGGCCTGGCCTGCCTGGCCTGGCAGCGCGCCGATTACCTGGCCCGCATGGCCACGCGCCTGACCGCGTTCAACGTGCTGGCCAGCGACGGCAACGCGCACCACTTCGACGAGACCCTGTTCGCGGCCAAGCCGCACCCGGGCCAGGGCCGCATCGCCGCGCGCCTGCGCAGCGACCTGCACAGCGAGCGCCCGCCGCGCAATGAACAGCGCCTGCAGGACCGCTATTCGCTGCGCTGCGCACCGCATGTGATCGGCGTGCTGGAGGACAGCCTGCCGTTCCTGCGCCAGCTGATCGAAACCGAGCTGAACAGCGCCAACGACAACCCGCTGATCGATGCCGATGGCGAGCGGATCCTGCACGGCGGCCACTTCTACGGCGGCCACATCGCGCTGGCGATGGACACCCTGAAGAACACCGTGGCCAACGTTGCCGATCTGCTCGACCGGCAGCTGGCGCTGGTGGTCGATGCCCGCTACAACCATGGCCTTCCGGCCAACCTGTCGGCGGCCACCGGCCCGCGCGCGGCCATCAACCATGGCCTGAAGGCGCTGCAGATCAGCGTGTCGGCCTGGACCGCCGAAGCGCTGAAGCAGACCATGCCGGCCAGCGTGTTCTCGCGCTCCACCGAGTGCCACAACCAGGACAAGGTCAGCATGGGCACCATTGCCGCGCGCGACTGCCTGCGCGTGATCGAGCTGACCGAGCAGGTGGTGGCGGCAATGCTGATCGCCGCGCGCCAGGGCCTGGCGCTGCGTGAACGGGTTGGCCTGAATGCGCAGCTGCATGGCAGTCTGGCCGACATGTACGCCGACCTGGGGCAACGCATCGCCCTGGTCGAGGAAGACCGCGCGCTGGATCGCGAACTGCGGGAACTGCTGGTGGAGATCCGCGCGCAACGTTGGGAGCTGTATGCCGGTGAATGAGGCCATTGAACGGGTTGGCGAGATTGCGTTGACCCCCGCCTTCCATGACTGCGATCCGATGAACGTGGTCTGGCATGGCAACTACTTCAAGTACTTCGAGATCGCGCGCTGCGCGCTGCTCGGTCGCTACGACTACGACTACCCGCAGATGCTCGAATCGGGCTACCTGTGGCCGGTGGTCGATGCGCGGGTGAAGTACGTGCGCCCGCTGCTGTTCAACCAGGCGCTGCGTGTGGTCGCGCGCATCGTGGAATGGGAGAACCGGCTGAAGATCGAGTATGAAATCCTCGATGCGGAAAGCGGCCAGGTGCTGACCCGCGCGATGACCATCCAGGTCGCGGTGGACGCGGCCAGCAAGGAAATGCTGTACCAGTGCCCGCCGGTACTGTGGGAACGCCTGGGAGTGCCTGCACCGTGAACACCCTTGTCCGTCTTTCCAGCGCGCTGCTGTGCGCGCTGATCTTCGTTGCCGCACCGCAGGTGCAGGCGGCCGACCCCGCCATTGATGCGATCACCCAGGCGGTGGCGCGGCCGGACGTGATGCGTGGCCAGTTCAGCCAGGAAAAGCAGGTCAGCGGCTTCAGGAACCCGCTGCGCTCGCAGGGCCAGTTCGTGGTCGCGCGCCAGCATGGCGTGATCTGGACCACGCTCAAGCCGTTCCCCTCCGAAGTGGTGGTCACCGCCGACCGCATCCTCAGCCGCCAGCGCGATGGCAGCACCCGTGTCGAGCTCGATGCACGGCAGCAGCCGGCGATGCGTTCGGTGAACGCGATCATGTTCGCGCTGATGAGTGGCGACGTGCAGGCGCTGTCCGGCCAGTTCAACGTGGCGGCCAGCCGTGAAGGGCAGGGCTGGCGGCTGCGGCTGACGCCGAAGTCGGCGATGCTGGCCAAGGCATTCCAGTCGCTGACCCTGCAGGGCGACCGCTACGTGCGCCAGGTCGAGATCGTCGAGGCCAACAAGGACCGCACGCAGATCCAGTTCAGCGCGCTGAGCGAAGCGCCGGCCACGCTCACCGCCGACGAGGCACGCCGCTTTGAGTGAGGGGGCAGCATCGAACGGGCCGGACCGGTTGCGGCGCTGGTGGCACTGGCTGGGCATCGCCTGGCTGGTGCTCCTGCTGGTGTTGGGTGCGCAGCAATGGCGCCTGTGGAGCCAGCAGTCGCGGATCGACACCGACATCCTCGCCCTGCTGCCGCAGGATGCGCATGACCGCCTGTTGAGTGACGTCACCCGGCGCATCGCCGACGGCAGCTCGCGCCAGGTGGTGGTGCTGCTGGGCAGCAAGGATGGCGCCGCCGCCAAGCGCGCACAGGCGGCGTTCGCTGCGGCGATGGCGGCGGATGCCGACAGCGCGTTGCTGGTGCCCAGCGGTTCGATCGAAGGCTGGTTCGACGAGGCGCGCGCGTTCTACGCACCGTACCGCGACCGCCTGCTGACCCCGGCCCAGCGCGAGCAGCTGCAGGGCAGCGAACCGGGCGCGTTGGCCGAGCAGGCGTTGGCTGCGCTGTACGGCCCGATGGGCGCCCCGCGCCTGACCGACTGGCGCCAGGACCCGCTGTCGCTGTGGCCGCAATGGTGGCAGCAGCAGGCGCAGGGGTCGGGGTTGCGGCTGGGCGATGACGGCCTGCTCGAAGCCGAGGGCAGGCATTGGGCCGTGCTGCAGTTCGATACACCTGGTTCGGCATTCCAGCTTGACGGCGAACGCCATCTCGATGGCCTGCTGGAACGCGCCGGAAAGGCGGCCAAGGCCGTAGCACCGGAGCTGGAGATCCTGCACGCCGGCGTGCCGCTGCATGCGGAGGCAGCCGCAGTGCAGGCCAACCGTGAGATCAACACGATCGGCTGGGGCTCGCTGGCCGCGGTGCTGCTGCTGGTGTGGCTGGCGTTCCGTTCGCTGCGCCCGATCCTGCTGGTCGCCGCGTCATTGCTGATCGGCTGCGGCGTGGCACTGGCGGTGACCGTGCTGGTGTTTGGCAAGGTGCACGTGCTGACCCTGGTGTTCGGTGCATCGCTGGTGGGTGTGGCCGAGGATTACGGCATCCACTGGTTCGCCTCGCGCCAGGCCGAGCCGGCCGATCGTCGCTGGAAGCTGCTGCGGCACCTGCTGCCCGGCCTGTGGCTGGCCCTGCTGACCAGCGCGCTGGCCTACCTGGCACTGGGCCTGGCCCCGTTCCCGGGCCTGCGCCAGATGGCGCTGTTCTCGGTGGTCGGCCTGGCGGCTGCTTTCCTCACGGTGATCTTCTGGTTCCCGTGGCTCGATGGCGGCGGGATCCGCCAGACCCGGTTCTCGCAGTGGCTGGGCAATACGCTGGAACGTTTCCCGCGCCTGCATGGCCGTCGCGCGGTGACGATGTTCGTGGTGATCACGCTGGCACTGCCTGCAATCGGCATCGCACGCCTGCACAGCAACGACGACCTGCGCAGCCTGCAGTCATCACCGCCAGCGTTGATGGCGCAGCAGATCCGCCTGAGCCAGCTGCTGGGCATGCCCAGCCCGGCGCAGTTCTACCTGGTGCAGGGCGCGGATGCTGCGCAGCTGCTGCAGCGCGAGGAAGCACTGACCGAGCGCCTGCGTGTACTGGCCAACGACAAGCGCATTGGTGGCTATCGCGCGATCAGTGACTGGCTGCCATCACCGGCACGCCAGCAGGCCGATGCCGCGCTGACCGCGAAGGTGGAACCTGGCGTGCTGTCGGCCGTGTCCGAGGCGGTGGGAGAGCCGCTGCAGCGTCCGCAGTTCGCCGCAGCGCCGCTGACCGCCGAAGCCTTCCTGGCCTCGCCGGCCTCGCAGCCATTCCGCCACCTGTGGGTGGGTGAAGTCGGTGGGCAGATGATCAGCGTGGTGATGGTCGACGACCTGTCGCGCGCCGATGCCCTGGCCACGCTGGAAGGTGCCGCCGAGGGCCTGCCCGGTGTGCGCTGGGTGGACCGCACCGCCGACTTCTCGCAGCTGCTGGGCCACTACCGCAAGCTGATGGGCGGGCTGCTGCTGGTCGGCATCGTACTGGTGTTCGGTGCGCTGTGGTTGCGCTACCGCCGCCAGGCCTGGCGCGTGTTTGCCCCGACCCTGATTGCCGGCGCATTGACCTTGGGCCTGCTGGGCCTGTTCGGCCAGCCGCTGCAGCTGTTCAACGTGCTGGCACTGATGCTGCTGCTGGGCATGGGTATCGACTACGGCATTTTCCTGATCGAGCACCGCGGCGATGCCAGCGCCTGGCTGGCCGTGTGCGTGGGCGCGGCCAGCACCTGGCTGTCGTTCGGCCTGCTGGGCCTGTCGCAGACCCCGGCGTTGCGCGCGTTCGGCCTGACCCTGCTGTTCGGCATCGGCCTGGTCTGGCTGATCTCGCCGCTGTTCCGTCCGCCGCCGCACGATCTGCCGCCGGCCTGAGCCTGTTTTCCGACTTCCTTCTTTCCACTTGATCGAGCAACAAGGACGCACCGATGAACACTGCTGTGGATGCTGTCGAACGTACTGAAATCCTGATCATCGGCGCGGGCCCGGCCGGTTCGGTGGCTGCGGCGATGCTGCGCCAGCAGGGCCGCCAGGTGCTGATGCTGGAACGCCAGCAGTTTCCACGCTTCTCCATCGGCGAAAGCCTGCTGCCGCAGAGCATGGAGTACATCGAGGCGGCCGGCCTGCTGCAGGATGTGGTCGAGGCGGGCTTCCAGTACAAGAACGGTGCCGCCTTCGTGCACGGCGAAGCGCGCACTGCATTCGACTTCAGGAAGAAGTTCTCGCCGGGTTGGGGCACCACCTACCAGGTGCAGCGCGCCGACTTCGACAACGTGCTGGCACGCGGTGCCGAGCGCATGGGCACCACGCTGCGCTTCGGCGACGAAGTGCTTGCTGTCGAGCCGGGCGAGCAACCGGCGGTGACGGTGCGCCGCCCGGACGGCAGTGAATACCGCATCGAGGCCGATTTCATCCTCGATGCCTCCGGCTTCGCGCGCCTGCTGCCGCGGCTGCTGCAGCTGGAGTCGCCGTCCAACTTCCCGGTGCGCGGCGCGATCTTCTGCCACGTGCGCGACAACATTCCGGCCGAAGCGGACTTCGACCGCAACAAGATCCTGATCACCACCCATCCCGAGCACATCGACGTCTGGTACTGGACGATCCCGTTCTCCAACGGCTGCTGCTCGCTGGGCGTGGTCGCCGAGCCGTCGTTCTTCGAGCGCTACGAGGGCGACGACCTGCAGAAGCTGCAGGCCATCGTCGGCGAGGACCCCAACCTGACCCGCCTACTGGCCAACGCCGAATGGGCGGTGCTGCCGGTGCGCCGCATCACCGGCTACTCGGCCAACGTCAGCTCGCTGTGGGGGCCCGGCTATGCCCTGCTGGGCAACGCCGGCGAGTTCCTCGACCCGGTGTTCTCGTCCGGTGTGACCATTGCCTTCAAGTCCGCGCAGCTGGCCAGCGAATGCCTGGCGCGCCGCTATGCCGGTGAAACCGTCGACTGGGAAGCTGAATTCTCGATCCCGCTGCGCGCCGGCGTGAAGACCTTCCGCCGCTTCGTCGAAAGCTGGTACGAAGGCGGCTTCCAGAAGATCATCTACCACCCGCAGCAGCAGCCCGAAGTGCGCGACATGATCAGCTCCATCCTGGCCGGCTACGCCTGGGACACCAACAACCCGTATGTGGCCGACGAAAGCGGCCGTCGCATGCGCGTGCTGGAGGAACTGTGCAGCGCCTGATCTTCCGTACTGCGGCCCTGCTGCTGTGCCTGCTGCTGGCCGCCTGTGCCGGGCGCATGCCCAAGCCACAGGTGCAACTGCCGCCGCTGCGCCTGTCGCCGGCCAGCCTGCCGGCGCCGCTGGCGCTGCAGCAGCAGCTGCACTTCCGTTTCGGCACGCATGAGCGCGACCTCGATGCGCTGCTGGAAGCCGATGCACAGCGGGTGCAGCTGGCGGTGCAGGCGATGGGCCAGACCGGCGTGCGCCTGCAGTGGGACGGCCAGCAGCTGACCCAGCAGCGTGCGCCATGGTTGCCGCCGCAGGTGCGTGCCGAGCGTGTGCTGGATGACCTGCAGTTCGCGCTGTGGCCGACCGCGGCCATCGCCGCAGCGCTGCCGGCGGGCTGGCAGGTCAGTGATGATGGTCATCAGCGCAGCCTGTCGCGTGATGGCACCGTGTGGCTGCGCCTGCAGCGCCTGGACGATGGCAGCATGCAGCTGGACAACCGCGCCGAAGGCTATGCGCTGCGCATCGAATCAATCGACATGGCCGGGCAGGACCGATGAGTGCACCGATCTACCTGAACGACCTGGGCATGGTCTGCGCGCTTGGCGAGGACCGTGCCACAGTGGCGTCGGCGCTGTTCGCCGATGTACCGGGCGGGCTCAGCACCAACGGCAGCCTGATGCCGGGGCGCACCCTGGCGCTGGGAGAAGTACGCACGCCGCTGCCGGCGCTGGAAGACCTGCCGGTGGCCCTGCGTGGGCGCAACAACGCCCTGCTGGACATGGCACTGGCGCAGATCGCTCCGGCGGTGAGCGCAGCCATCGCCCGCCATGGCGCCGAGCGCGTAGCGGTGGTGTTGGGCACCAGCACCTCGGGCATCGGTGAATCCGAGCAGGCCTTGCGCACCCATGCCGAGCAGGGCCAGTGGCCGCCAGGGTTCGATTACGCCCAGCAGGAAATGGGTACCGCCGCGCAGTTCGTGCGCCAGCGCAGTGGCGCGCTGGGACCGGCGTGGACCCTGTCCACGGCGTGTTCGTCCAGCGCCAAGGCATTGATGTCGGCCGCGCGCATGCTGCGCGCCGGCATCGTCGACGCCGTGATCGCAGGCGGCGCGGACTCCCTGTGCCGCTTCACCGTGGCTGGCTTCAGCGCGCTGGAATCGGTCTCGGCCCAACGCTGCAATCCGTTCTCGCAGCATCGTACCGGTATCAACATCGGCGAGGGTGCCGCGCTGTTCCTGCTCACCCGCGAACCCGGCCCGGTATGCCTGGCGGGGTGGGGCGAGTCGGCCGATGCCCACCACATGTCCGCGCCTGACCCGCAGGGCCTGGGCGCCATCGACGCCCTGCAGCAGGCGCTGCAGCGTGCTGGCTGGGCCGCCGGCGAAGTGGACTATGTGAACCTGCATGGGACAGCTACCGGCCACAACGATGCGATGGAAAGCCTGGCCGTGTCGCAGGTACTGGGCAGCCACGTGCCGGCCAGTTCGACCAAGCCGTTGACCGGCCACACGCTGGGTGCCTCGGGCGCCATCGAGGCGGCGCTGTGCTGGATCGTGCTGGCCGAGAACCCGCAGCAGCAGCTGCCGCCGCACTGGTGGGACGGCGTGGCCGACCCAGCGCTGCCGGTGTTGCCGCTGGTCGCACCGGCCACCCGCCTGGCGCAGCCGCCGCGACGGGTGCTGAGCAATTCGTTCGCTTTCGGCGGCAGCAACGCCGTGCTGGCACTGGAGCGTCGATGAACACGCTGTATGCAATCGAAGAGGTGGTGCCGCACCGCCAGGACATGTGCCTGCTGCAGCGCATCACGCATTGGGACCAGGACACCCTCGAGGCCGAACTGGTGGTGCCCGAGGCCGGCCTGTTCGTGGAGAACGGCGAAGTGCCGGCGTGGGTCGGCATCGAATACATGGCGCAGGCCATTGCGGCCTGGGCCGGCTGCCGCGCGCGTGCGGCCGGCAAGCCGCCGCAGCTGGGCTTCCTGCTCGGCAGCCGCCGCTACAGCAGCGCGCGCAGCAGCTTCCCCAGCGGTTCGCGACTGCGCGTACAGGCGCGCTGCGAGCTGTTGGGTGACAATGGATTGGGGATGTTCGCCTGCCGCATCCAGGCAGGTGAGGACGAATGGGCGACAGCCAACGTGTCGGTGTACGAACCGGCCGACGCGATGGCCTATCTGGAGAGTGGACAGGCATGACAGGGAATCGAAGCGTGCTGGTGACCGGCGCCAGCCGGGGCATCGGCCGGGCCATTGCGCTGCGCATCGCGCGCGATGGCTTCGACGTGGTGGTGCATTGCCGCAGCCGCCTGGAAGAGGCACAGGCCGTGGAGGCTGAGATCCAGGCACTGGGCCAGCAGGCCCGCGTGCTGGTGTTCGACGTGGCCGACCGCGAGGCCGCGAGGGCCGCGCTGGAAGCCGATGTCGAGGCACATGGCGCGTATTACGGCGTGGTCTGCAATGCCGGCATCGCCCGTGACGGCGCCTTCCCGGCGCTGTCGGAGGACGATTGGGACCAGGTCATCCACACCAACCTGGATGGCTTCTACAACGTGCTGCATCCGCTGATCATGCCGATGGTACGGCGGCGCAGGCCGGGCCGCATCGTCACCCTGTCGTCGGTATCCGGGTTGGCCGGCAACCGCGGCCAGGTCAACTACAGTGCTGCCAAGGCCGGCATCATCGGTGCCACCAAGGCGCTGGCGCTGGAACTGGCCAGCCGCCAGATCACCGTCAACTGCGTGGCTCCGGGCCTGATCGAAACCGAAATGCTCAACGATGAAGTGGTTGAACACGCGCTCAAGCTGATTCCCGCCGGCCGCGTCGGCCGTCCCGACGAAGTGGCGGCGACGGTGGCGTTCCTGCTGTCCGAGCCGGCCGGCTACATCACCCGCCAGGTGATCTCGGTGAACGGAGGCATGCTCTGATGGCCGCCAATCGTCGCGTGGTGGTCACCGGTGCCGCCGCCATCAGTCCGCTCGGCCACGATTGGCCGACCATCGAGGCACACCTGCGCAGCTGCCGCAATGCGGTGCGTGCGATGCCCGAGTGGGATGTGTATGCCGGGCTGAACACCAAGCTGGCGGCGCCGGCGCAGGATTTCGCGCTGCCGCCCAACTACAACCGCAAGACCACCCGCTCGATGGGCAAGGTCGCGATCATGTCGGTGCGCGCCACCGAGGTGGCGCTGCGCGAGGCAGGCCTGCACGAGCACCCGGTGCTGCGCAGCGGCCGTACCGGCGTGGCCTATGGTTCCTCGTCGGGCAGCCATGAGGCCACCGGTGAATTCGGACGCATGCTCAACGAGTTCACCACCGATGGCATCAGTGCCACCACCTACCTGAAGATGATGAGCCACACCGCGCCGGTCAACATCGGCGTGTTCTTCGGCCTGTCCGGGCGCGTGTACACCACGTCCAGCGCCTGCACCTCGGGCAGCCAGGGTGTGGGCGCGGCCTATGAAGCCATCCGCAGCGGCAAGCAGACGGTGATGGTGGCCGGCGGTGCCGAGCAGCTCGATGCCACCGCTGCGGCGGTGTTCGATACGCTGTTCGCCACCAGCGTGCGCAACGACGCGCCGCAGACCACGCCACGCCCATTCGATGCCGGCCGCGATGGCCTGGTGCTGGGCGAGGGCGCCTGCACGCTGATCCTGGAAGACCTGGAACACGCGCAGGCGCGTGGCGCCACCATCCTGGCCGAGGTGGTCGGCTACGGCACCAACAGCGATGGCCAGCACGTCACCCAGCCCAGCGCCGACACCATGGCCCAGGCGATGCGCCTGGCGCTGGAAGATGCCGGCCTGGACACGGCGCAGATCGACTACGTCAACGCCCATGGCACCGCCACCGACCACGGCGACATCGCCGAGACCCAGGCCACCGCACAGGTGTTCGGCAGCCGCGTGCCGATCAGCTCGCTGAAGAGCTACGTCGGCCACATGCTGGGTGCCTGTGGCGCGTTCGAGGCCTGGCTGAGCATCGAGATGATGCGCACCGGCTGGTTCGCGCCGACCCTGAACCTGGCCGAGGTCGATCCGCGCTGTGGCCAGCTCGACTTCATCACCGGGCAGGGCCGCGAACTGCAGGCCGAGTACGTGATGAGCAACAACTTCGCCTTCGGCGGCATCAACACCTCGCTGGTGTTCCGCCGCTGGCGCGAGTGAACCACCGTCCCACCGCACTGTTTCCGCTACCCACCCGCACCCCTGACAAGGAGAAGTTTCGATGCGCCGCACTCTCATGATCGCCACTGCCACTGCGCTGCTGGCCCTGACCTCCACCGCCTCTGCCCGCGACACGCGTGTCGAACAGTCCCTGCAGGAACTGGTCAATTCGCAGGCCGCCAAGGACGCTGGCATCGACGGCAGCGTGCGCTTCTATCTGGCCGGCCAGCCGGTCAGCGTGCAGCAGCGCCTGGGCGAAGACGTGACCAACAAGAAGACCAACGCCGCCAACAAGAGCGATGCCGAGGCCTGCCGCTGGGTTGCGTTGTCGGCACTGCGCGCGCTGCAGGACGGTGCCAAGTCGCGCGGCGCCAACGCCGTGGTCGACATCGTCAGCTATTACAAGAAGAACGAGTTCAAGAGCAGCACCAACTACGAGTGCTACGCCGGTGCCATCCTCGCGGGTGTCGCGCTGAAGGGCACCTACGCCAAGGTCAAGTAAGCGCCCGTGTGGTGGCAGCCGTGGCTGAACGACGCCGCCACATTGCTGAACCTCGCCGGGGAAACGCCGTCGATCACGCCGCCGACGTCGGCTGACGGCTTTCCCCGGTGTCGGCTTTCCGACACAATCATGGCTCTTCCCGGGTTATCGTCCCGCGGACATGCACGCCTACGTCTATAAAAGCCAACTCAAGCCGGACACCTACGTCTACGTTCCCCGTCGCGATGATTTCAGCGCGCTGCCCGCGCCGCTGCTCACCTCGCTGGGGACGCTCGCCTTCGTCCTGGAGGTGGCCCTGGATGCCCAGCGCCGCCTGGCGCAGGCTGACCCGGAAAAGGTCCGCAGCGAAATGAGCGAGCGCGGGTTCTACCTGCAGGTGCCGCCGTCGGTGGCCAGCCTGATGCCGCGCCACTATGACTGACGCCTCCCGTCCGCGCCTTGTGTCAATTGCCTTCGCCGCGGGCGCGGTGCTGGCGCTGGGCGCCGCCGTGGGTGGCTTCCCGGGTGCCGTCCTGGCCGCACTGGCGCAGCCAGCGTTCGCGCTGGCGATCTCATGGTGGCGTCGCAGCCGCGCGCTGCTGCCGCTGAAGGTGGTCTCTCGCCAGGACCTGCCGGCGCTGCTGGCGTTGTGGACGGCCGCGCCGCTGCTGCTGGCGCTGTTGCTGGCCTGGCCGCTGGCGGCGCTGCGCGACAGCGGCAGCCTTGCGGCGGTGCTGGGCCTGAGCGTGCTGGTCAGTGCCGGCCTGCTCGCCGCCTGGCGCACCTGGCCGTTGTGGAACGATGTCGAACGCCTCGACGGCAGCCTGGCCCAGCACTGGCAGGCGCTGGCTGGGCGTGACCTGGGCGCCTGGCGCGGCCTCGGTGTGGCCGCGCTGGTGATCGCGCTGGCCGCGCTGGTGGTGCTGCCGGCCTGGCCGGGGCTGCTGCCGGAAAGCGCACACTGGCCCGCCGCGCTGGCGGTGGTGCTGCTGTCTCCCGTGCTGCACCTGCTGCTGCAGCGGGTGGCGCCGGCACCGCTGGTGTCGCTGCGCGCAGGCCCGCTGGCTACGGCCAGCGACGAGCGCGAACCGATGTTCTCCGCTGCGGTCGAAACCACGCCGCTGGAGGCGATGGCGCCGCAGGAGCTGACCCCGGCGCTGTATGAAGCCGCCCGCCATGGCCGCATCGACCGGGGCCTGCAACTGCTGCAGGCCGGTGCCGATCCGTATGCGCTGCCGGACCCGAACTGGCGCGACCAGCGCAGCCTGGCGGTGCTGGCAGCGGTGCTGCCGGACCTGCGCCTGCTGCGCGAGCTGATCGCCCGCGGCGTCGATGTGAACGCACCGCACCGGGGCATGACCCCGCTACTGGCCGCCACCCGTGACAGCTGGCATGGCCGCCCCGAGGCGGTGATGACCCTGCTCGCCAACGGTGCCGACTCGCGTGCCACCGACAGCGATGGCAACACGCCGCTGCACCATGCCGCGCGCAGTTCCGACCCGGGTGTGGCGGCGCTGCTGCGCGATGCCGCCGCCGAAGTCGATGCGTTGAACAACGAGGGCTGGTCGCCGCTGGCCGTGGCCTGCCAGGTCGGCAACTGGCGCCTGGCCCGTTTCCTGCTCGAACGCGGTGCACGCTGCGAACCGGCCGATGGCACCCCGGTGCTGCTGGCCGCCGCCGCCACCGAGGACGACGATCCGGCGGGCGTGCAGCTGCTGCTCAAGCACAAGGCGCGGGCTGACGCGCGTGATCGCCAGCGTCGCAGCGCGCTGCATGAAGCGGCGCTGGCCGGTCACGTCGAGATCATCGGCGTGCTGCTGGCTGCCGGCGCCAATCTGGAAGCGCGCGATGCGCTGGGCCGTACGCCGTGGCTGGAAGCGGCCCGTGCCGGTCGCGCCGCCGTGATCGAGCATCTGCTGCCGCACAAGCCGGACCTGGTCGCGGTGGACGGCGAAGGCCGTAATGCGGTGCAGCTGGCGGCGATGGCCGAGGATGTCTCGCCGCTGCTGATCAAGCGCCTGGTCGAACTCGGCATCGCCGCCGATGCCACCGATCCGGTCGGCCGCCGTGCGGTGGACTATGCCGCCGAAGCCGGCCGCTGGGCGATCGTGGCTCTGCTGGACCCGTCCTATCCCTTGCCGGCTGCGGTCAGCGATGGACTGGCCGAGCGTGGCGAAGCCGCCGGCGCAAGTGGCCTGCTGCCGGACCGCCCGCCGCTGACCCTGCTGCGCGAAGCGCTGGGCTTCGGCAACACTGAAGGCATGGCCGCGCTGGCCAAGCTGTGCCAGCCGGAAGAGCTGGGTGGCCTGCTGCTCGATCCGGAGCTGGCGCTGGAGCCGCGTGCGGTCGATTGGCTGCTGGCCCACGGTGCCGATCCCTACGTGCGTGACGCCTGTTCCGACACGCCGATGTTCGCGCTGTTGTCGCGTGGCATCGACGCGGTGCCGGCGCTGCAGGTCATGCTGCAGCGTGGCCTGTCGCCGGCCGGACGCGGTGGCCTGGCACGCTTCCTCGCAGCGTGTGCACAACACGACCAGGCCGCCCGTGGCCTGGAACAGCTGGCACTGGAACTGCTGGAACGTGGCGCCGATCCGTTCGCCGCCTCGCCGGCCGGCGATCCGCCGCTGTCGCTCGCGGTGCGCCTGGGCTGGCTGCGCCTGCAGCAGGCCCTGCTCAAGGCCGGTGTCGATCGTGAAGCGCGCGACAGCCACGGCATGACCGCATTGCACCTGGCCACCGCGTTGGCCCGCGAAGGCGCACTGAAGCTGCTGGTGCAGCACGGTGCCTCGCCGGAAGCGCGCGCCGCCGACGGCCAGACGCCGTTGGGCGTGGCGCTGTCGATCGGTCGCCGTGATCTGGCCGACTGGCTCGACTGGCGGGTGTGGCCATTGCCGCGCCGCACGCTGCGCGAGGCCGATCTGCCGGCTGCTGCAATGGCAGGTGATGTGGATGCGGTGCGGCGCCTGATCGATCTGGGTTTCGCCGTCGATGCGGTCGACGCACAGGGCTGCACCGCACTGCTGCGTGCAGCCGGTGGCGGCCACCTGGCGGTGACCGACCTGCTGCTGGCGCGCGGCGCCGATCCGCAGCACGCCGCGGCCAGTGGCGCGACGCCGCTGTCGGCGGCGGTCAGCATGCGCCAGGTGGACATCGTTTCGGCCCTGCTCGATGCCGGCGCCAAGCTGGAACATCGCCTGCCGGGTGGGGTGACCGTGCTGATGCTGGCCTCGGCGCTGGGTCTGCCGGACATCGTCGCGCGCCTGCTCACTGCCGGTGCCGACGTGCATGCCGGTGACGCGCAGCAGCTGGGCCCGCTGCACTGTGCCGCGCTGTACGGTTTCAGTGCCCGCGACCGCTCGCGCCTGCTGGCCCTGCTCGACACCCTGCTGTTGGCGGGCGCCGAGCCGGACCAGGCCGCCGCCGGTTCGGTCACGCCCCTGCTGCTGCTGCTGGGCGCTCGCGCCGAGCCGGGTACCGCCTGCGACGAGCAGGTGGTGATGGCGGCGGTAGAGCGCCTGCTGGATGAGGACGTGAGCTTGGACGTGCGTGATCCGCGCGGCTTCGGCCCGTTGCATTTGGCCGCGCTGCATGGCCTGCCGCTGCTGGTGCAGCGCCTGCTGCGCGCGGGGGCGGATCCGGAAGCACGCGACAGCCTCAACCGCAGCCCGCGCGAGATCGCCGTGATGCGCGGCTTCATCGACGTGGCCGGTGAGTTCGAACCGCGCGTGCCGGGCGTTTCGTCGATGGCGCGGTTCCTGCGCGACAACGGCTGATCGCTGGAAAAGGGTAGTGCCGGCCGCTGGCCGGCTACCTCATGACATCTCCGGGATGACGGGATTGCCGGCCAGCGGCCGGCACTACCGGGTCCGCCATTGATCGGGTGGGTACCGACCGTTGGTCGGCACGCCTACTTGCCTTCGCTTTCCGCGTCGGCCTCGAAAAGATGCATCAGGTCGTTGCGTGCATCGCGCGAGGTCTGGATCACCGCCGCCTCGTCGTCGTACACCAGGTACTGGTCGCGCAGCAGCTGCTCATCGTGCTCGCGGAAGCGCTGCACATGGCGTTCGGCCACGTCCGGTGCCACGCCCAATGCGGTCAGCACGCGGCCGCTCATCTCCAGGCTGGTGCCAAACACTTCGCGGAACGGCTCGGCCGACATGTCCATCAGGCGCCAGGCATGCTGGCGGTTGCGCGCACGCGCCAGCACCTTCGCGTCCGGGTACAGCCGGCGCACCATGCGCACCGCGCGCAGGTTGGTCTCCGGGTCGTCCACGGTGATCACGAACACATCGATGTGCTCGCCGCCCGCCGCACGCAGCATCTCCGGCCGGGTCGGGTCGCCGTAGTACAGCTGGTTGCCGAAACGGCGCAGGTCGGCCACGGTGTCCGGGTTCGCCTCCAGCGCCACGAACGGCACCTTCTGTGCCGTCAGCAGGCGTGCGATGACCTGGCCGAAGCGGCCCATCCCGGCGATCAGCACCTTGGGGCGGTTGTCCGGCGCCACCTTATCGGCCTCGGCTGCCTCGCGCGGTGCGGCCTTCTCCTGGCCGAGCAGCTTGAGCAGCGCGATCATCAGCAGCGGCGTGATCGCCATCGACAGGCCCACGATCGCCACCAGCCGGTCGTGGTTGGCATTGCCGAGCAGGTGCGCGCGCTGCGCTTCGTTGAACACCACGAAAGCGAACTCGCCGCCCAGCCACAACACGCTGCCCAGCAGCAGCGACTGCCGCGGACTGAGCCGGGCGATGCGGCCGATCGCGTACAGCAGGCTGAACTTGACCACCAGCAGGATGCCGACGCCAGCCGCGATCAGCCACGGTTCGGCGGCAATGCGGTCCAGGTCGATGCCCATGCCCACCGCGATGAAGAACAGGCCCAGCAGCAGGCCCTTGAACGGCTCGATCTGCGCTTCAAGTTCGTGCCGGAACTCCGAATCGGACAGCAGCACGCCGGCCAGGAACGCGCCGAGGCTGGGGCTGAGGCCGGCTTCCTGCATGAACCAGGCGGTGCCCAGCACCACCAGCAGTGCGGTGGCGGTGAACACTTCCGGGCTGCGGGTGCGGGCGATGATGCTGAACACCTTGCGCAGCACCGGTCGCCCGCACAGGATCACCACGGCCAGCGCACCGAGGGCCACGGCGGCGTCTTCCCAGCGCAGGGTCTCGTTCTTCACCCCGCCCAGCAGCGGGATGGCCGCCAGCAGCGGAATCGCGATCAGGTCCTGGAACAGCAGGATGGCGAACCCGAGCCGCCCATGGTCGCTGTTGATCGCCTTGTGCTCGGACAGCAGCTGCAGGCCCACCGCGGTGGACGACAGCGCCAGCGCCACGCCCACCACCAGCGCGCTCTTCCACTGGAAATGGTCGAGCAGCAGCAGGCCACCGAGCACCAGCCCGGACAGCGCCACCTGCGCCGCCCCGGCACCGAACACCGAGCGCCGCATCACCTTCAGGCGCGCTGGCGACAGCTCCAGGCCGATCACGAACAGCAGCATCACCACCCCGATCTCGGCGGCACCGAGGATGCGGTCGGCGTCCTGCACGAAGCCCAGCCCGTCCGGGCCCAGCACCACACCGGCGGCCAGGTAGCCCAGCACCGCGCCGAAGCCGAACTTCTTGAACACCGGCACGGCGATGACCGCCGCCAGCAGCAGCACCAGGGCCAGTTCCAGACCACCGCTATGCATGGGAATACCTGGTCATCGGGGGGAGCCGCTGTGCGTCCGTTCGGGTTGGGAAAAGCGTGGCGAACACCACCGCGCCATTATGCGCGCCGGCCTGTGCATGCACGAGAACAACCTGCGGGCAGGGTGCTGCCGCGGCGGGACCGGGTTGACCTGCATGGTCCACGGGTCCAGACTGCCCGCCGCTGGCGGCGCGTCCGTCGGCACACGCATCCCGGAGTCCCCAACCCATGTCCAGCGACAGTAGAAGTCGACCTCGTTCGACGCCAGCGATGGCCACCGCCTGACATCGGGACGGTTTGCCTGCGTTGGCGTTGCGCGAGGTCGCACCCCCACAAGGCAAACCCGATGAACCAAAAGCAATTGCTGCGCCCGGTGGCCGATGCCGCCGCACTGGCCGCGCCGCTGGCGAACTTCAACACCGCCGATGCGGTGGAATTCCTCAACACGCTGGAGCTGAACCGCGCCGCGGAAACGCTGGCTGCGCTTCCGTTGCCGCGTGCAGTGAAAATGCTGGAAGCGCCGGAACTGCACCGCAGTGGCGAGCTGGTGGCTGCGCTGCCCCCGGCGCGCGCTGCCGCCCTGCTCGGCTTGATGGCCGACGACCGCGCCACCGACATCGTCCATGAGCTGGATGAGGAAGAACGCGCGCGGTTGATCCCGCTGCTGGGCACCGACGCCCGCCAGGCCATCCAGAAGCTGCTGAGCTACCCGCCGAACACCGCCGGTGCGCTGATGACCACCGAGTACGTGGCGGTACCCGCCAGCTGGACCGTGGCGCAGACCCTGCAGCACATCCGCCAGGTCGAGCGCACCCGTGAAACGGTGTACGCGATCTACGTGCTGGAGCCGTCCAGCCAGCAGCTGCAGCAGGTGGTGACCATGCGCCGGCTGATCACCGGCCTGCCGGAGGAGTCGATCCTGGACGTGGCCCAGGTCAATCCACCGGTGACGGTGGACGCACTGATGGACCAGGAAGAAGTGGCACGGCTGATCCGTCGCCACGACTTGCTGGCGATCCCGGTGGTCGATGCGCAGCAGCAGATGCTCGGCATCGTCACCGTGGACGACGTGCTCGACGCGCTGATCGAGGAATCCACCGAGGACGCGCACAAGTTCGGCGGCATGGAGGCACTGGACAAGCCCTACATGCAGATCGGCTTCCTGGAGATGCTGCGCAAGCGCGCCGGCTGGCTGAGCGTGCTGTTCCTGGGCGAGATGCTGACCGCCAGCGCGATGCAGCACTATGAGGACGAACTGGCGCGCGCGGTGGTGCTGACCCTGTTCATTCCGCTGATCATGAGCTCAGGTGGCAATTCTGGTTCGCAGGCGACCTCGCTGCTGATCCGCAGCCTGGCGCTGCGCGAACTGCGCCTGCGCGACTGGTGGAAGGTGGCCATCCGCGAGATTCCGACCGGCATGGTGCTGGGTGCCATTCTTGGCTGCCTGGCCATCGTGCGCATCGTGATCTGGCAGCTGGGCGGCCTGCACGACTACGGCGAGCACTGGATACTGCTGGCGATCACCATCGGTGCCGCGCTGGTCGGCATCGTCACCTTCGGTTCGCTGTCCGGCTCGATGCTGCCCTTCATCCTCAAGCGGCTCGGTTTCGACCCGGCCAGCGCCTCGGCCCCGTTCGTGGCCACCCTGGTGGACGTGACCGGCCTGGTGATCTATTTCAGCATCGCCGCGATGATCCTGCACGGCACGCTGCTGTAACAAAAAAGGGGACGGAGGGGATTAAGTCGTTTGTGCCACAAGCGACTTAATCCCCTCCGTCCCCTTTTTTGGGTACCGTAGGCGCATGAGTACCTACCACCTGCAGTCCGTGTTCCGTCCGCAGTCGGTCGCGGTGATCGGCGGCAGCCCGCGCGAGCGTTCGGCCGGCCGCGCGGTGATGCGCAACCTGCGCGGCACCGGTTTCCCCGGCAAGGTGGCGTGGATCAACCCGCGGCATGCCGAGATCGATGGCATCCGCACGGTCAAACGGTTGAAGGACCTGGACTGGGTGCCGGATCTGGTGGTGATCACCGCGCCGGCGTCGATCGTGCCGCAGGTAGTGCGCACCGCTGCCGAACGCGGCGTGCAGGCGGCAATCATCCTCACCGCGCACCTGGGTGAAGGCCCGGGCTCGCTGTCGGCGCAGGTGGAGGCGGTGGCGCGCAAGCATGGCCTGCGCATCCTCGGCCCACACTGCCTGGGTGTGATTGCACCGCACGCACGGCTCAATGCCAGCATCGCCGCGCACTTCCCGCAGGCCGGTGATCTTGCGTTGATCTCCGAATCCTCGGCCATTGCCGCCGCGCTGGTGGAATGGGGCGTGGCGCGCTCGGTCGGGTTCTCCGCCGTGGTCTCGCTGGGCGACACGCTGGACGTCGACTTCGGTGACCTGCTCGACTACTTCGCCACCGACTACCGTACCCGCGCCATCCTGCTCTACGTTGAGCAGATCAAGGACGCGCGCAAGTTCATGTCGGCTGCGCGTGCCGCCGCCCGCGCCAAGCCGGTGGTGGTGGTGAAGTCGGGGCGCGCCGAGCGCGTGCAGCCCGGCAGCCGCGATACCCATGTGCAGGCCCTGGCCAGTGCCGATGATGTGTACGGTGCCGCCTTCAACCGCGCCGGCCTGCTGCGCGTCGGTGCGCTGGACGAGCTGTTCACCGCCGCCGAATCACTGGGGCGGCTGGGCACCTTCCCTGGCCGCCGCCTGGCCATTCTCAGCAATGGTGGCGGCGTCGGTCGCCTTGCCGTGGACCAACTCATCGCGCTGCGTGGCACGCTGGCCACCCTGTCCGACAGCACGGTGCAGAAGCTCGATGCAGTATTGCCACAGGGCTGGTCGCGCAGCAATCCGGTCGACATCGTGGTCGACGCCGATGGTGACCGCTATGCCGCGGCCATCGAAGCGTTGCTGGCCGACAACGAGAATGATGCGGTGATGGTGGTCAACGTGCCGACCGCATTCACTTCATCCGCAGACGCCGCACAGGCGCTTACCCGCACGCTCGGACTGCGCCCGCGCCATCACCGCGACAAGCCGGTATTCGCGGTGTGGCTGGGCAACGATGACCAGGCCACCGCCACGCTCAACGCGGCACGGGTGCCGACCTATCCGACCGAGGCCGAAGCGGTGCGCGGCTTCCAGCATCTGGTGCGTTACCGCGAAGCGCAGAACGCGCTGATGGAAACACCGCCCAGCCTGCCGCAGGACTTCAGTGTCGACGCGGCGGCCGCACGCGCGCTGGTCGATGCGGCATTGGCCAAAGGCCAGCAATGGCTGGACCCGTTGGCCACCCACGAACTGCTCAAGGCCTACGGCATTCCCTCCGCGCCGGTGATGCACGCGCGCGATGCGCACGAGGCAATGGACCTGGCGCAGCCGTTGCTGGAGCGTGGCGCCAGCGTGGCGCTGAAGATCCTGTCGCCGGACATTCCGCACAAGTCGGAAGTGGACGGCGTGCGCCTGAACCTGTCCACGCTGCCGGCGGTGCAGAGCGCGGCCAACGCGATCCTGTCGCGTGCACGCCAGCTGCGGCCGGATGCGCGCATCGATGGCCTGCTGGTGCAGCCGACCATCGTTCGCCCGAAGGCGCGCGAGTTGATCGTCGGTATTGCCGATGACGCGACGTTCGGCCCGGTGATCGTGGTCGGCCGTGGCGGTACCGCGGTTGAAGTCATCAATGACAAGGCGTTGGCGCTGCCGCCGCTGGACCTGCGCCTGGCCCACGAGCTGATCGGCCAGACCCGCGCCTCGCGCATCCTCAAGGCCTATGGCGATGTGCCTGCCGCCGACGAGCGCGCACTGGCATTGGCGCTGGTCAAGCTGGCACAGCTGGCCGCCGACATCCCCGAAGTGCGTACGCTGGACATCAATCCGTTGCTGGTCGACGGCAAGGGCATCCTCGCCCTCGACGCACGCGTGGCGGTGGCGCCGTCGCGCATCCTGCACAAGGGCCGTGGCCATCCGCGCTTCTCGGTGTTCCCGTACCCGAAGGAGTGGGAGCGCACCATCGAACTGTCCGATGGCGGCCGTGCCTTCGTGCGCCCGGTGCGGCCGGAGGACGACGCGCTGTTCCGTGCGTTCTTCGCCCGCGTCAGCGACGAGGACCTGCGCCTGCGCTTTTTCCAGTCGGTGAAGCACTTCAGCCACGAGTTCATCGCGCGCCTGACCCAGCTCGACTACGCACGCTCGATCGCACTGGTGGCGATCGAACCGCGCAGTGGCGAAATGCTTGGCGCGGTGCGCCTGCACGCCGATGCGGATTACCACCGCGGTGAGTACGGCATCCTGATCCGCTCGGACCTGAAGGGCCATGGCATCGGCTGGCGGCTGATGGCGATCATGATCGAGTACGCCAAGTGGCTGGGCCTGGACGTGGTCGAAGGCCAGGTGCTGCGCGAGAACAGCACCATGCTGGCGATGTGCCAGAGCCTGGGCTTCAAGACGAAGCTGGACCCGGATGACCCGACGGTGATGATGGTGACCCTGCCGGTGCAGCAGGTCGAGGTGCCCGAAACCCCATTGTAGAGCCGAGCCCACGCTCGGCTGCCTTGCATCTCACGGGCACGCCTGAGCCGAGCATGGGCTCGGCTCTACAAGATCACCGCTGCGGTTCCACCGCCACCGCCGTGCCATAGCACAGCCGCACGGTCAGCCCGGTCATCACATAGATGGCGTCGTAGCGCATGCCGATGATCGGGTTGGCAGCCAGCTGCCGTGCTTGCTTGTCTCTGCTGCGCCAGGTTTACTCGCGGCCTGTTCGCACAGCGCGGTGTAGATGGTGATGGTGTCGCCAAAGAGCGGCTCCGCCGCTGTCTTCTGTAGCGTCGAGCCATGCGCCACTGGCTATGCAGCCGTCGAACGTGGCTCGACGCTACAATCCGCCCCCTGTTGCGGCATGGTTCCGTCACCGTGCTGGCGCGACAATACCCCCATGACCGACCGTATTCCCCTGCTGCTGCTGCCCGGCCTGCTCAACGATGCCGAGCTGTGGCGCGCGCAGCTGGCCGACCTGGCCGACGTCGCCGACTGCACCGTGGGCGACCAGACCCGTGGCGAGACCCTGCAGGCGGTGGCCGAGGACGTGCTGGCACAGGCGCCGGAGCGCTTCGCCCTGGCCGGTTTCTCGCTGGGTGGCTTCGTCGCCCAGCAGATCGTGCGCATCGCGCCCGAGCGTGTGCTGCAGCTGGCGCTGGTCGATACCTCGATCCACGCCGATTCACCGGAACGTGCCGAACAGCGCCGCAGCCAACGCGCCAGCGTACGCCTGCCCGGCAAGTTCCATGGCTTCGGCGACGTGCTGATGCGCAGCTACATCGATGCCTCGCGGCTGGATGATTACGTGCTGGTGCAACGTGTGCGTGACATGACCGCCCGCCTGGGCGCGGACGTATTCCTGCGCCAGAGTGCGCTGGAACGCCGTGACGGCCATGACGTGCTGGCGGGTTACCGCGATCCGCTGTTGATCGTATGTGGCGCCAACGACCGCATTACGCCACTCGCGGTCAGCGAGGAAATGCACGCCCTGGTGCCGCACTCGCAGCTGGTGGTGGTGCCGGACTGCGGGCACCTGGCACCGATGGAAAAGCCGGATGAGGT
>NZ_JAOBZT010000019.1:0-67348 GCF_029839005.1 Stenotrophomonas sp. GD03958
GCAGCCGTACAATGCGCGCATGCCCGGCGCGCTCAAGATCCTGTTCCTGTCCATCGTCGCCCTGATCGGCGGCGTGCTGTCGCTTGCGCTGGTGAGCAGCGTCGCCAGCTGGCTGCCGCCGCTGCTGGGCATGCCGCCGGACAACAACAGCGCGCAGCTGGGCTGGGACCTGGCCTTCAGCGTGCTCGGTGGCATCGCGGGTATCGCCTTTGCCACCTACTACGCGCCCTGCTGGCCGCGTTCGCACGGCTTCTCGATATGGTCGCTGGTCGCGCTGGGCTGTGGCTACGCCATGTGGACGGCGGGTGCGGATTTCCCGCTCTGGTTCGTCATTGCGCTGCTGGCGTCGCTGCCGCTGCAATTGCTGGCCGGCTGGTGGTTTGGCCGTCGTCCCTCGCGCGATGCAAGGTGATGCCGCCCCTGTAGAGCCGAGCCTGTGCTCGGCTTTCATGCACATTTACACAGGCAGCCGAGCATAGGCTCGGCTCTACAGGTCCATCCGCGGCAGCGTCTGCTTCAACGCATCGATGCCCTGCCACGGATCCGCTTTCAGCCGCTTCGCGCGCGCCAGCGCCTTGGCCATCGAAAACGCATCCGCCGCACCGACGCGTGCCAGTTCCTCCCAGCGCAGCGGTACCGCCACACCGGCACTTTCACGCGCACGCAGCGACCACGAGCACACGCTGGTGGCGCCCCGCGTATTGCGCAGCCAGTCGATGAAGATGACGCCGCCACGCTTGGCCTTGCTCATGGTCGCCACGTAGTGGTCCGGCGCGCGCTCCGCCATCGCCCGGGCAAATGCCTCGCAGAACACCCTGGCCTGTTCCCAGTCGGCCCTGGGCTTCAGCGGCACCACAACGTGCACGCCCTTGCCACCGGACAACCGCACGAAGCTCTTCAGGCCGGCCTCCTGCAGGCGGTCACGGACGTCACGCGCAGCGGCCTTCACCTGTGCCCAGCTGACGCCTTCTCCAGGGTCGAGATCGAACACCAGCCGATCCGGATGCTCGGGGTCGGCGACGGTTGCACCCCAGGGATGCAACTCCAGGGTGTTCATCTGCACCAGCTGCAGCAGGCCCCGTGCGTCGTCGATGTAAACGTAATCCTCGCGCCCGCTCTTCTGCTGCAGCGGCACCGCATGTACCGCATCGCCCAGGCCGGCACCATGGTGCTTCTGGAAGAAGCAGGCCTTGCCGACGCCGTCCGGGCAGCGCAGTAGTGACAGCGGACGCGCGCTGATTTCCGGCAGGATCCAGCGCGCCATGCGCTGGTAGTAGTCGGCCACGGCGCCCTTGGTCAGCTTCTGCTTTGGAAAAACCACCCGCTCCGGATGAGTAATCTGGACCTCGCCTCCAGCTTCGGTATCTGCGATGTTCATTCCAAGGTCCTCCTTCGGCGTGTCGCTGCGCAGCCGCTTGAAACCAGCCTGGCGCAGGTAGGCCGCCGCGTCGGATCACCCTGCGCGGGCGTGTCGTCAGGCGCCGGCGTCTGCCCTGCGCCGCCGCCAGGTCGGCGCTCTCGCCGGTACTGCTCCAACGACATGCTCAACCTGCCTTGCGGCGTGCAGCGGTCTTCTTTGCAGCTTTCTTCGCAGTCTTCTTGGCTGCCTTCTTTACCGTGGATTTGGTGGCTCCTTTCCGCGTTGCCGTCTTTTTCGCTGGCGTGCGCTTGTTGGCATCCAGGCTCTTCTGCAGCAGCGCCATGAAATCGACCACATTGGTGCTGGCGTCCTCGCGCGGTGCAGGCTCATCGTCGACCCGCGTGGTCCCCCCCTTGGACTTGATGCGCTTGTTCAACACCTGCTGCAGGCGCTCGCGGAATTCATCGTGATACTGCGACGGATCCCAGTCGCCGGCCATCGACTCGATCAGCTGTTCGGCCATCGCCGTTTCCTTGCTGGTGATGCGGTAGTCGGACAGCTTGCCGGTGGGCAGCTTGTACTCCTCCGGATCCACCAGTTCCTGTGGATAGCGCAGGATCATCAGCACCAGTGCGTCCTCATGCGGCATCACCGCGCACAGGTACTCGCGTGTGCGCACGACCACCCGCGCGATACCGACCTTGCCGGTGCTGCGCAGGGTCTCGCGCAGCAGCACATAGCCTTTCTCGGCCTTCTTGCCGGGCACCAGCAGATACGGTTTCTCGTAGTAGCGCGGATCGATCTGCGATGCATCCACGAACGATTCCACTTCTACGGCCTCGTGGCTTTCTGGTGCCGCCGAACGGATATCGCCTTCCTCCAGCACGACATAGCTGCCCTTGTCGTACTCGTAGGCCTTGACGATGTCCTTCCAGGGAACTTCCTCGCCCGTATCGGCGTTGACCCGCTCAAAGCGGATCGGCTTGCGATCGCGGGAGTCGAGCATGCGGAACTGCAGATCGACCTTGCGCTCTCCGGACATCAGTGACACCGGCACATTGAGCAGGCCGAACGAGAGCGTGCCAGTCCAGATCGGGCGGGCCATGGGCGTACCTTTGGCGGAGCAGGGCATCCAGCTTCGGATGGGCGGTGTAAACCACCCGTGTCGATACCGTGCACGCGGGTTCTACGGAAAACGGTAGTGCCGGGCACTGGCCGGCGGAACTCGCGGCCTGAAGTTTCCCGGGGTTGCCGGCCAGCGGCCGGCATTACTGCAGCAACGGCCTCACCGCCGCCGCCGGGATATGGTCCAGCGCGCGCCAGGCGTCCTCCACGACCGGGCGTGCCTGCGACCAGCCCAGCCGCGACTGCCCGCGCATCTGTTCCCAATGCTCGGCCAGTTCCTCGCAGGTATCGGCAGCATCACCGCGTGGCCAATCCGCGGCATGGGTCGTCAGCGCGAAGGCATATACCGGGCACAGATCGCGCCAGTTGCGGTGGCTTTGGCCACGCCTCTCCTCGTAGTCGCTGATCATGTACTGCAGGTAGTCCTGCGCCACCGCCTGCGGATCTTCCTGGCGGCGCGTGCGGCGCTGGGCAGTGCGCTGGCCGAGTGGATCGAGCAGGGCGTTGAACACGGACGGTGCGGGTCGTTCAAGACGGGGCATGGCCGGCTCCTGCAGCGGGGGCGGGTGGGCAGGAATACGCGCGGTGCCGTTACCGGGGGGTGAGCGAGATGTTCATGACGCCAGGTTCGCGACGGCTTTACTTGCGGGGCGGTGTAGTGGAATCCCCCCAAGGGCAGGTACCAGACCATGAGCCGAGAGACCTCGCGAGACCCGCTGCGGGAGAACCACCCGCCCATTCCCGGCGAGCAGCGCGGCAAGCGCGATGCCGACAACGCCGACTACCGCGGCACCGGCGCGCCGTTCTTCGATGCCGAGCACGACCACCTGCCGGTGAAGCACGAGGCTGAACAGGCGGCCCAGGACCGCAAGGATGGCGGTGACCGCCACCGTGGTGGCCAGGAGAGCCCGCTCAAGCGCCGCGAGCGCAAGCAGCGCGCCAGCGACAACCAGGACGAGGCGCTGGAGGAGACGTTCCCGGCCAGCGACCCGACCTCGCCGTTCGTGCCGGCCAAGGCCCCCGACTGACCGGTAGTGCCGGCCGCAGGCCGCCAGCCTCCTGACGCCCTGCGCGGCGCGATGCCGGCCAGGGCCCCCGATTTACGGGTAGTGCCGGCCGCTGGCCGGCAACCTCCTGACGTCGTGCACGGCGCAATGCCGGCCAGCGGCCGGCACTACCCCTTTCAGCGCCACGACCATTGCAGGCCGACGTTGGCTCGCCGTCCCGGTCCCGGCTCGTAGAAGCGACCATTGCCGTCATTGACGATCACCGAGCCGATGTAGGCTTGGTCCAGCACGTTCTCCAGCCGGGCGAAGGCGCGCAGCTCACCGCCCGGCAGCGTCCATCGACGGCCGGCTTCCAGGTGCAGCAGGGCGTAGCCCGGCGCGCGCTCGGTGGCCACGTCATTGACCACAGTATCGCTGCTGGCCGAGGCCTCCAGCGCCCACTGCCACTCAGCGGGGCTCCACTGCAGGCGTGCGAAGGCCTGTTGGCGGGGCACGCCGGGCAGGCGGCTGCCTGCGGCCACCAAGGTGTTCGAGGTCAGGTAGAGCGAGCGCACCTGCGCCTGCAGCCAGGTCCATGCCAGCTGCAGTTCCAGCTGTTCGCCCAGCGGCTGCCGGTACTGCAGTTCCATGCCCTGGCGGCGGGTGCGGCCGATGTTGCGATAGGTGCTGCGCCCGCCGATATTGCTGGCAACTGCCAGCTCATCGTTGGTATCTGCGCGGAATACGCTGACATCGAGCTGGGCTCCGCCTTGCGCGTGCCACTTGCTTCCAATCTCCAGATTGCGGCTGCGGGCGGCCGCCAGATCCAGCGCCAATCCCGCCTGGCCGTCGGCGCGATAGCCCAGTTCGTTGAAGGTAGGCGTTTCGAAGCCACGTCCCACCGCCGCGTGCAGCCGCCACTGCGGGCTCGCTTCGAAGCTGATCCCGGCCGCCGGCGTGGTCGCCTGGTAGCGCCGGTGACCACTGTCATCCGGGTTGCGGGCGGTGATGTAGCGATCGTCCGAGTTGAAACGCACGGTGCTGTGGCGCAGGCCGGCCAGCAACGACCAGCGCGGGCTCCATTGCCACCAGGCCTGGGCGAACTGGTCCACGTTCTGCACGACGTCGATCTGGTCACGACGCAGCCGTCCACGCACGCCCAGGGCGCTGCCGAGGAAGTTCTCATGGCCGGTGCGATGCTGGCGCTGGCGGTCGGCGCTGAGCCCGGCCACCAGGTCCAGCGGCCGGCCGGCAAGGTCACCCTGCCAGCCCCAGCGCGCGTCCAACCCGCCGTAGCCGCCCTCCAGATCGATCACCCCACCGGCATGCAGGGGGTTGGCCTGGGCGGTCGGTGGGATCGGCAGGTACTGGCGTACCGCGCGCTGGCCGGCATAGCCCATCAGCTGCCAGCGCTGCGGCCCGGTTTCACGTGTCCAGCGCAGGCCGGCCTGCTGCTGGCGCACCGATTTGCGGGTGTTGGACTGGTGCGCGACTGCCGTGGCCTGGCGCGGATCAGCCGCCACCTGGGCACGGGTCAGGCCCAGCGGGTCCTGCGCATCCGGTGCATCAAGCGCATTGAGCAACAGCTCCAGCCGCCCGCCGCCCAGCTCGCCCCCGATGCGCGCGTTGAGCGATTCACGGCGTGCTTGGCTGTGATCGCGCCAGCCATCGGTGCGGAAGTGATTGGCGGCGATGTTGTAGTCCAGTACTTGGCCGGCCCCCTTCAGCTGTGCACCGACGCTCAGCGTGTTGTCGGCACCGGCGCTGAGCCGCAACCGCCACGGGTCGCCGGCCTGGCCCTGTTCACTCCAGACCTGCAGCACGCCACCGGAGGAATTGCCGTAGAGCGCGGAAAACGGCCCACGCAGCACCTCGATGCGTTCGGCACCAAGCAGGCTGGCATGTGACAGCTGGCCTTGGCCATCGGGCATGGTTGCAGGGACCCCGTCGATCAACACCCGTACCCCGCGCACCCCGAAGGTCGAACGCGCGCCGAAGCCACGGATCGACAGCTGGGTGTCCTGGGCGAAGTTCTGCCGGTCGCGCGCCAGCAGACCGGGTACCCCAGCCAGCGCTTCGGACAGCTGCGCGCCGGTGCCCGCGCGGCTGGCGTCGATCCAGACCGTGTCCTGGCTGGCCGGCAGCGCGAACGGATCGATGCCCGGCACCCGGGCGGCCTGTACCTGCACCGCAGGCAGGGCGGTGGGCGCAGGCGCGGCCATCACCGCCCAGGGCGACAGCAGCAGGGCGGAAAGCGGCAGGCTACGGCGGCGTGCGGCAGTTTTCATGATTCAGGTTGATGGGTCGGGCGGCAACGCACGCCATGGTACGGGGCCGTGGATGACGATGGCGGCGGCCAGCCCCCGGCAGGCTTTGTTACGATGGGCTGTTTCCGGCCGAAACGCCGCAGACCGCGTAGCGCACTTCCTCCCCCTTTCCGTATACCGAACGAGTACCGCCGTGTCCTTCTTTGCAAACGTGGAACTGGTCCCAGGCGACCCGATCCTGGGCCTGACCGAGGCGTACAACGCCGACAGCCGCCCGACCAAGGTCAACCTGGGTGTGGGCATCTACTACGACGAGAGCGGCCGCATTCCGCTGCTGCGCGCCGTCAAGCAGATCGAGCAGCAGCTCGCCGCTGAAGCCAAACCGCGCGGCTACCTGCCGATCGATGGCCTGCCGGCGTACACGCAGGCCACGCGTGAGCTGGTGTTCGGCAAGGATTCGCCGCTGCTGGCCGCTGGCCGCGTGACCACCGCGCAGACCGTTGGTGGCAGCGGTGCGCTGCGCGTCGGCGCCGACGTGCTGAAGAAGCTGCTGCCGCACGCCACCGTTGCGCTGAGCAACCCGAGCTGGGAAAACCACCGCGCCGTGTTCAGCGCGGCCGGCTTCGAGGTGCTGGATTACACCTACTTCGATCCGACCACCCACGGCGTCAACTTCGACGGCCTGCTGGCGGACCTGAGCAAGCTGGAAGCCGGCACCGTGGTGCTGCTGCACGCCTGCTGCCACAACCCCACCGGTGCCGACCTCACGGTCACCCAGTGGAAGCAGGTCGCACAGCTGCTGAAGGACAAGCAGCTGTTCCCCTTCATCGACATGGCCTACCAGGGCTTCGACAAGGGCATCGAGCAGGACGGCGCAGCAGTGCGCATCATCGCCGAAGCCGGCATCGACAGCTTCATCGTCGCCAACTCGTACTCCAAGTCGTTCTCGCTGTATGGCGAGCGCGTGGGTGCGCTGTCGATGGTGGCGCCGACCGCCGCTGACGCCAAGGCCGTGCAGTCGCAGGTCAAGCGCGTGATCCGCACCATCTACTCCAGCCCATCCACCCACGGTGCTGCGCTGGTGGCCGGCGTGCTGACCAACCCGGAACTGCGCGCGATGTGGGAGCAGGAGCTGACCGAGATGCGCGAGCGCATCCATGCCCTGCGCCAGGGCCTGGTCGAGAAGCTGGCCGCTGCAGGTGCCCCGCAGTTCGGCTTCATCAACGAGCAGGCCGGCATGTTCTCCTACTCCGGCCTGAGCCGTGAGCAGGTCGAGCGCCTGCGCGACGAGTTCGGCATCTACGCCGTCGGCACCGGCCGCATCTGCGTGGCCGCGTTGAACCAGAACAACCTGGAATACGTCGCCAAGGCCGTGGCCACCGTCGCCAAGGGCTGAAGCAAACACTGCACTGGTTTGAGAACAAAGGCGCCGAAAGGGCGCCTTTGTTTTTTGCGCCCTGGTCTCTGTAGAGCCGAGCCTACGCTCGGCTTGTGCGGCATGAAGGACGAAGAGCAGCCGAGCGCGGGCTCGGCTCTACAGAAGGAAGGCGCCACGAGCGCAACGCATCTGGAAACGATTACGCCTTCCCGCGCTCACGCACGCCCCCGCCAGACGGGCGACAATAGGCGTTTTCCCGCTGCCGAGACCTGCCCGCCCATGTCCCGTACTTCGTTGACCCGCTTCCTGATCCAGGAACAGCACGCCGGCCGCATCAATGCCGACCTGCGCCAGCTGATCGCCGTGGTGGCCCGCGCCTGCACCAGCATCTCCATCGCCGTCAGCAAGGGCGCCCTCGGTGGCGTGCTCGGCGATGCCGGTACCGGCAACGTGCAGGGCGAGGCGCAGAAGAAGCTGGACGTCATCAGCAACGAGATCCTGCTTGAAGCCAACGCCTGGGGTGGCCACCTCGCCGCCTGCGCCTCGGAGGAAATGGACCACAGCCAGCCGGTGCCGGACATCTATCCGCGCGGTGATTTCCTGCTGCTGTTCGACCCCCTCGATGGCAGCTCCAACATCGACGTCAACGTCTCCGTCGGCACCATCTTCTCGGTGCTGCGTTGCCCAACCAATGTCGAACTGCCGGGCGATGACGCCTTCCTGCAGCCGGGCAGCAAGCAGATCGCCGCTGGCTACTGCATCTACGGGCCCAGCACCCAGCTGGTGCTGACCGTCGGCCATGGCACCCACGCCTTCACTCTGGACCGCGAGAAGGGCGAGTTCGTGCTGACCACCGAGAACATGCAGATTCCGGCGGCCACCCAGGAATTCGCCATCAACATGTCCAACCAGCGTCACTGGGAAGCGCCGATGCAGGCCTACGTCAGCGACCTGCTGGCGGGCAAGGAAGGCGCGCGCGGCAAGAACTTCAACATGCGCTGGATCGCCAGCATGGTGGCCGACGTGCATCGCATCCTGACCCGCGGCGGCATCTTCATCTACCCGTGGGACAAGAAGGATCCGTCCAAGGCCGGCAAGCTGCGGCTGATGTACGAAGCCAACCCGATGGGCCTGTTGGTCGAACAGGCCGGCGGCGCCGCCTGGACCGGCCGCGAACGCATCCTCGACATCCAGCCCGACCAGCTGCACCAGCGCGTGCCGGTGTTCCTGGGTTCGCGCGAGGAAGTGGCCGAAGCCGTGCGCTACCACCACGCGCACGACGACGCACAGGGCTGACGGCCTATCGCCTGACAGACGTCATGGCAGTTCGATGACATGACCGCAGGGTGACACCGGGGGCGGCAAACGGCACCATCAAGCCGTTGCCGCCGAAGGAATGCATGCATGCACGAGCAGGGCCCGGTCGATTTCATCGAAGTCATCCACAACGCGGTCCCCAGCGAGGTCTGCGCTGCGATCGTCGAGCGGATGCGCGCCGCACAGGGGCTGCGGCCAGGTGCGGTAGGCAGTGGTGTGTTCCCGGAACTCAAGCACAGCAAGGATCTGCGCATCAGCGGCCTGGACGGCTGGCGGGATGTGGACCATCAGCTGCAGCACGCGGTGTTCAACGGCCTGCTGACTTATCTACGCCGTTATCCACAGGCGTTGATCGCGCCGCTGATGTTGCAGATCCAGGACAGCAACGGCCAACCGCGACGCCTGTCTGCCGAGGACTTTCCCGACATGCCGCCGCAGCAGCTGGCCGATCTGGCCCGCACCTGCCTGCGCCCGGGCGCCATCAACCTGCAGTGGTATGCGGCGGGCGAGGGCGGTTATCCGTACTGGCACTGCGAGCTGTACCCGAAGGACCCGCAGGCCGAGACCCTGCACCGGCACGTGTTGTGGACGCTGTACCTCAACGACGAGTTCGAAGAGGGCGAAACCGAGTTCCTGTTCCAGGAGCGGAAGATTGCACCGCGCACCGGCAGCCTGCTGATTGCGCCGACGGCGTTCACCCATACCCATCGGGGCAACAGGCCGCAGGGTGGGGACAAGTTCATCGCCACCAGCTGGATCCTGTTCCAGAGTGCGCAGAAGTTGTTTGGGGGCGGGTGAGGGCATCGCGCCCCTTCCGACTGAAGCCGGTATCCAGGCAAGTTCGTTATGCCGTCGGTGGATTACCGGGCCTCAGGAGAGCAGTAGTAGTCGCCGCTCCTGTCCGAGTCCCAGTAGGTTCCTCCATAGAGCTTCACCGTACTGCCCCTTGTCGTCAGCTCTACCGAGCGCGCCAGGCGATCCTCGCAGAAGACCATCAATCTGTAATCGCGCTGCCGTTTGTCTTTCTGCAGTCGCCACCGCTTCTCTGCGGCTTGTTTGATGAAGAAAGCGGCGATCTGCTCTGGATCAGATTCGAGTTCGGCGTCGAAGACGGCCCCCAGGAACGTGACCTTCGGTAAGAACGTAACGTTCGTGGGATGGACCCCTGAAGGGAGTTCAAAGGTATCGGTGGCAGCGCGCAGTTCTGCTTCTGTTGGCTTTCCGGTCCAATCGCCACGTCCGATGGATCCAAACATTGAAAGATAAGTACCGCTTGTCAGGGCCGCAATGACAGTGCACAGGAGCAGATGGCGCAACGGTACCTTTTTCAAGGCCCATTCTCCGACTGTCGTTGTTCGTCGCAACTTGAATCCCCCAAGGCTTCAGTCGTCTTTGCCCCGTGCACCGGATCATGGATGCTCGACGGAGCGAGGGGCTTGCGAGGACGACGGCGATACAGGATCCCTCCCGCTGCCCCACCAAATATGGCAGTGCCGAGGCCGATCAGCTCTTCGCTGCCTAGCGGATCCGCTGACAGCAATTTGGCCACCGTCAGTAGAAGAAAGTTCCATGGGGGCATCCACAGGAACGCGATGCCCAGCCAGTAGATGAACTTCATTTCATGCGCTCAAGGATCCGGAAGCGTCGACTCGACCCGGTAGGCGGAGCTGTTCTGCATCCATGATGCTGAACTCCCCTCTCCCCAGTCCCCGCCTTTGCTGCGGATTGTTACCGTTGCGTGGCGCTGCGGTCCAGCGTTCTAGAACAGACTGCCCTGCGGTGACTCTTTCTTCGGCGGCAACGGCTTCTGGAACCGGCTGCAATCCAGCTTCGGCCAATGGCTGTTCTGCGCATTGAAGCCCAGCCGCTTGCGTGCCAGCTTGAAGCGGTTGCTCAACAATTCCGCATACACACCCTGGCCACGCATGCGGGTACCGAACTGGCTGTCGTAGTCCTTGCCGCCGCGCAGCTGCTGGATGGTGCTCATCACGTGCGCGGCGCGATCGGGATGGTGCGTGTCCAGCCAGTCGCGGAACAGCGGCGCCACTTCCAGTGGCAGGCGCAGCAGCACGTAGCCTGCGGTGCTCGCACCTGCGTCGCGTGCGGCTTCCAGCACGGCTTCCAGCTCGCTGTCGTTGATCCACGGAATCACCGGCGCCACCATCACCCCGACCGGAATACCGGCTTCATGCAGCCGCTTCATCGCACGCAGCCGTGCGTGCGGTGCCGATGCGCGCGGTTCCAGCTTCGCGGAAAGATGCGGGTCCAGCGAAGTCACCGAGAAATGCACGCTGACCAGGTTCTCCGCGGCCAACGGTGCAAGCAGATCGATATCGCGCTCGACCAGCGCGTTCTTGGTGATCAGCGAGAACGGATGCTTGGTTTCCAGCATCACTTCGATCAGCTGGCGAGTCAGTTTGAACTTGCGCTCGATCGGCTGGTACGCATCGGTGTTGATGCCCAGCGCGATCGGCTGCGGCACGTAACCCGGCTTCGACAGTTCCTTGCGCAGCAATTGTGGTGCATTGGTCTTGGCGAACAGCTTGGTTTCGAAGTCCAGGCCCGGCGACAGGTTCAGATAGGCATGAGAGGGTCGCGCGAAGCAGTAGGAACACCCATGCTCGCAACCGCGGTACGGGTTCACCGATTGGCTGAAACCGACATCCGGCGAGGTGTTGCGGGTGATGATGCTGCGTGCGGTTTCGGCGCGCACTTCGGTGCGCAGGCGCGGCGTGAGGAATTCCTCGCTCTCGTCCACCGCCCAGCCGTCGTCCACCGCCTCGCTGACGGTGCTTTCAAAGCGCCCGGCAAGGTGGGACGTGGAACCTCGGCCCTTGATCGCGATACCCATTGTGGCAGGGTACGCCGGGGCTGTCTCAATGGCTGCGACGCCGTCTGAAGGGTTCAGCGGGATGCTGAGCCGGGCGTGGGCTCGGCTCTACAAGGCACCCGTATCACCGTAGAGCCGAGCCCATGCTCGGCTGCACCCCTCGGTCACAGCAGCGCCAGGTACCCCCGCACCGTGGCGTCCAACCCGTCATACAGCGCCTCGCCGATCAGCGCGTGGCCGATGGACACCTCCAGCACGCCCGGCACATGGGCCAGGAAATCGCGCAGGTTGTCCTGCGACAGGTCGTGGCCGGCGTTGACGCCCAAGCCCACCGCCTGCGCCCGCCGCGCCGCAGTGGCGAACAGTTCCAGCATCGCCGCAGCGTCGCCAGCCGCGTGCGCTTCGGCGTAGGGGCCGGTATACAGCTCGACACGATCTGCACCGACTTCGGCCGCCTGCTCCAGCAGTGGGTTGCCAGCATCGACGAACAGGCTGACCCGGCAGCCCATCGCCTTCAGTTCGGCGATCAGTGGTCGCAGCCGCTCGGCATCCCGCTCGAAGTCGAAGCCATGGTCGGAGGTGATCTGTCCATCGCCATCCGGCACCAGCGTCGCCTGCGCCGGGCAGGTCTGCGCGCACAGCGGCAGCAGGCCTGGGTAGCCCTCGCGCGGCGGCGCGAACGGGTTGCCTTCGATGTTGAATTCCACGCCACGCGCACGGGTCAACGTGGACAGCGCCAGCACGTCCTCGGCGGTGATGTGGCGGCGGTCCGGTCGCGGATGCACGGTGATGCCATGCGCGCCCGCATCCAGGCAGGCCTGGGCGGCACGCACCACGTCCGGTTCGGCACCACCGCGCGAATTGCGCAGGACGGCGATCTTGTTGACGTTGACGCTGAGCTGGGTCATGGAACGGGACTACTTGGAAAGAGGGGATGGATCGTGGTCGATGGGGTCTTCATCACGGCGGGCCTGGGCCTGCTCACGCAGGCGGCGCAGTTCTTCGGCATCGACCAGCGTGGACGGATCGCGCTGCAGATCACCGAAGCGGGCCACGTAGCGGCCACGTACCCAGGCCAGCAGGAAGGCGAGGGCGGCCAGCAGGCACAGGCTCATCAGCCCGGCGCTGGGAGTCTTCAGCGCGAAGGCGAAACAGCCCAGCGCCAGCAGCAGGTACAACCAGTACATAGTCGGGCTCCCCGGGTGATCGGCGCAGTGTAGCGCTGCGTCAGAGCAGCGGCGAGGCCAGCCGGGCGAAGGCTTCCGGCAGGCGGTGCAGCCACAGCGAGCGGCCGGCCTGGTCGTGCACCCGCGTGGAACGGTCGAATTCGCCCTGCAGCAGTTCGGCCAGGGCAGCCACCCGGTCACGGTCGCTGATCATCATCGACAGCTCGAAGTTGAGCCGGAAGCTGCGGTGATCGAAGTTGGCGCTGCCGACGATGCAGACATCATCATCGGCGATGAAGGCCTTGGTATGCAGCATGCGTGGGCCGTACTCGTAGATCTTCACCCCTGCGTGCAACAGTTCATCGAAGTAGGAGCGGGCGGCCTGGGTCACGAACCAGGAATCGCTCATCTTCGGTACCAGCAAGCGCACATCCAAGCCGCCGAGTGCAGCCGAGGTCAGCGCCATCCGCGCCGCTTCACCCGGCACGAAATACGGTGTGACCAGCCACACGCGCTCGTGCGCTTCCTGGATCGCCGCCACATGCAGGCGATGGATCGTTTCCCAGCCCGAGTCCGGGCCGGAGACCAGCACCTGGGCGTTGATCGCACCGTCACCGCGCAGCGGCATGTCGGCTGGCCACAGGCGGGCGATGTCCATGCGCGAGGGATCCTGCCCGCTGGCGTAGAGCCAGTCCTCGGCAAATACCAGCTGCAGGCTGCGCACTACATGGCCGCGGATGCGCATGTGCAGGTCGCGGTAGGCATCCGCCCTGCGGCTTTCATCCTCGTCGTCGGTGATGTTGATGCCACCCGTGAACGCCAGCCGGCCGTCGACGATCACCAGCTTGCGATGGGTACGCAGGTTCAACCAGGGGCGCTTGAACGGCTTCAGCAGCTGCCGTGGGTGGAACCAGATCGCTTCACCACCGGCGTCGAGCAGCGGCTGCAGGAAGCGGCGGGGCAGGGCGGAAGAGCCCACGGCGTCGAGCAGCAGGCGAACCTGCACGCCGGCCTGTGCGCGTTCCACCAGCGCGTCACGCAGGGCGGTGCCGGCATGGTCCGGGTTGAAGATGTAGTACTCCAGATGCACGTGGTCGCGTGCCTGTGCGACGGCCTCAAGCAGCGCCGCGTAGGTCGCCGCGCCGTCCACCAGCCATGTCACTTCGGTGGCGCTGCTCGGCGCAAGCCCGGTCGTGGCCTGGGCGATCTTGGCCAACTCGGTGCAGTCGGCGTCGGGTGGGCAGACGTCGCTGTAGTGCTCCATGCCCGACCGCGCGCGGCCACGGCGCAGACGCTGCCGCTTCACCTTCTGCGGGCCCAGCAGGTAGTAGATGAAGAGGCCCAGGTACGGCAGCAGCGCCAGCGACAGGATCCAGCTCAGCGTCGCGACCGGCTCGCGCTTCTGCAGCATGATCCAGCCGGTCAGCGCGAGCAGGTACAGCAGATAGGCCGCCGCCAGGATGGTACCGAGGTGGGCAATGCCGTCGAGCCAGTGGCGCAGGGAGTCGAAGAGGGCGAGCATCCGCCGATCATAGCGGCGCATGCCACCCGATGGGATCCAACCCCGGCCCGTGTGCCAGGACCAGGACAAAAAAAAACGCCCCTGTCTCCAGGGGCGTCTGCAGTCGCGTCATGACTGTTGTGTTGCGGTGTAGCGATTACTGCTGCACAAAACCGATCTTCTTCATCTGAGCGTTCTTCGCAGCGGCCAGAACCTTGGCCATCACGTCGTACTCGGAATCCGGGCTGGCGTCGATGCGCAGTTCCGGCTGGTTGGTCGGGTCACGCTGGACCTCCTGCTCCATCCGCTGCTGCAGCTCACTGGTATTGATCGGGCTGTTGTTCCACGAGACCTGGTTGCTGGCGTCGATCTTCAGTTCGATCGGCGGCGGCGGTTCGACCAGCTGCGGCGGTGGGTTGAGCACGCGCTGCGGCAGGTCCACGGCGATCGGGTACGTCATGATCGGCGCGGTCACGATGAAGATGATCAGCAGAACCAGCATCACGTCCACGAGGGGCGTGACGTTGATGTCTGCCATGGGGCCCTTGCCACCACCACTACTGAATGCCATGGCTTATTGCCCCTTTTCTTTGGTCGCGACGAAGCCGACGTCAAGCATGCCCTGCTCCTGCGCGACCTTGGTCAGGTCGTTGATGACACGCATCTTGGTGGTGCGGTCACCACGCAGGTTCAGCGGCGGCTGCGGGGTCTGCTGGGCGGCGGTCGCCAAGCGCGACTCGAGAGTCTGCTTGTTGATTTCTTCGTCGTTCCAGTAGATCGAGCCGTCTTCCTTGACTGCCAGGGTGATCGGTCCGGAACGCTTTTCAGCGTCTTCCGGCTTCTGGATCAGGTTGGCTTCCGGCAGATCCACCTTGACCTTGTGGGACATCAGGGGCGCCGTGATGATGAAGATGATCAGCAGCACCAGCATCACGTCCACGAGGGGCGTAACGTTGATGTCGGCCATGGGGCCGCCGCTGTTACCACTACTGAAAGCCATAACGGGCTCCGTCTAGATCTTGGTGACTACTTACGTTCGTCGCTGGGTGACGCGCGCCGCAATCAGCGGACGCGCGAGCCGGTGGCGAAGAAGTCGTGCAGGTCGTGCGCGAAGGTATCGAACTTGCTGATGGTCGCGCTGTTGATCTTGCTGAAGAAGTTGAAGGCGAACACGGCCGGGATCGCGACGAACAGACCGATCGCGGTCATGATCAGCGCTTCACCCACCGGGCCGGCAACGGCGTCGATCGAAGCGGAGCCGGTGGCACCGATCTTGATCAGCGCGCCGTAGATGCCCCACACGGTACCCAGCAGACCGACGAACGGAGCGGTTGCACCGACGGTGGCCAGCAGGGTCATGCCCGACTGCAGCTTGTTGCTTTCGCGGGTCACGGCCTGACGCAGGGCGCGGTCGACGAACTCCGAACGGCTCAGGTTCTCACCCACGCCGCCGGTGGCGCCGCCTTCAGCGCGCTGGTGGTGGGCAGCCGCCTGGGCAGCGTCCAGGGCGATCTTCGAGAACGGCTCGGAAGCCGGCTGTTCTTCCATCGCACGGATGGCGTCCTGCGCGTTCGGGGTGTCCCAGAACAGGCTGACGACGCGATCGGCGGCGCTCTTCAGGCGGGTAGCACGGAAGATGTTGATGACGGTCCAGTACCAGGACATGGCCGACATGACGACCAGGGTCAGCAGCACGACCCAGGAAACCGCGAAATCACCCGGCTTGGTGGTCATTTCGTGGATCAGGTGCTCGAAGCCCATCTGCGACAGGGCGTTGGACGGATTGCCCCCGGCAGCAGCGGCGATGAAAATTTCCTGCAGCATGACGCTTACCTTTGTTGTGTGTGGTGATAAAGGGTGTAGCTAAGCTAAACAATCGAACCGGGAGCGGGGGTGGCCGGCGGCCACCCGGGCGCATCAGTTCAGCGCAAAGTTGACCGGAACGCGAACGCGACCTGCCGTCTTCTTACCGCCTGCTTCAGCGGCGTTGAAGCGCCACTTGCGAGCCGCTTCCATCGCAGCACGGTCCAGGTCGCGGTTACGGCTGGACTTTTCCACCGTGACATTGGTGACGTTGCCGCTGGCATCGACATCAATGATCAGGATCACTTCGCCCTGGATACCCGCGCGGAAGGCTGCCGGCGGGTAGCGCGGCGGATTCATGGCCTTCGACGAGATGTCCACGCTGGCCTCGATCGAGGTCGGCGGTGCCGGCGGTGCCGGCGGCGACGGCGGGGTGACGATGTCGTTCGGGCGCGGCTCCGGCACGTCCACGACCGGCGCCTGCGGCGGCGGCGGGACCGGCGACGGCTTCGGCGGCGACAGATTCTTCACCGGCGGCGGTGGAGTATCCGTCGGCGGCGGCGGCGGCGGCGGCGGGGGCGGCGGCGGCGGTGCGTCGACGATGGTCACCATGACGTTGCGCTCCTTCTCCGCAACGGCCTTGGGAGCCACGGCGGGAATGAGGAGCATCATGAAGGCGGCCAGATGCAGGGCAATTACAAACGCGATGCCGACGATGCGAGGCCAGCTCAGCCCCTTGTCATCGGGTTGTTCGTACCGGTGAACGACTAGTTGTTCCGTCATGCGCCAAGAGCTCAATAGTGGGGCCGGGATGCCGGGGGCGGAATCCCTGATCAGCGGTGCATGACACCGCAGGAACCTCCAAGCTTATACCAATCCTGAGCGCCTGCGCATCAACTGTGCAGGCATTCAGGCGTTATTCCTACTTACTTCAGGTTGATGATTTTCTTGGCATCAGCCTGGTTCTTCACACCCTTCGCCAGCGCCTGCTGGGCGGCCTGCTTGGCCTCCGGGATACGACCTTCGGCATGCAGGACGCGTGCCAGGTTCAGGTAGGTCTCACCGTCCTTGGACAGCGGGGCAGCCTTCTGCCACGCATCGATCGCCTGCGGCACCTGGTCGGAGTAGTAGTAGGACTGGGCCAGCGCCAGGTAGACCTGGTAATCCGGCTTCAGGATGCCCTTCTGCAACCCTTCGTTGATGACCGCGATGACGTCCTTTTCCTTGTGTTCGGTGTTGGCATAGATCGAGTACAGCTGCTTGTACTCGCGCTCTTCGGTGAGCTGGCCGCTGCTGCGCAGCTTGTCCATCACCGCGGCGGCCTTTTCCATCTGGTCGGCCTGCATGTACATGCTGGCCAGATTCAGCTGGGCCTTCTTGTCGTTCGGGTTCTTGGCGGCCAGAGCCTCGGCTTCCTTCACCGCTTCGCCGGACTGGCCGGCTTCGGCGAGGGCCGCCATCAGCAGCTGGTTCCAGTTGTCCTTCGGTTCGGTGGCACCGGCGATGGCCTGCTTCAGCACCGGGATCGCTTCCTGGTAGCGCTCCAGCTGGTACAGCGCCTGGCCCTTGGCGATCAGCTCTTCCGGCTTGGTCGACTTGCTCTCGGCGAAGTACTTGTCCAGGGTCGCCAGGCCTTCGGCGGTCTGATCTTCCTGCAGCTGCAACTGGCCCAGCATCAGCATGGACTGGAAGTGGCCGTTGTTGTCCAGGCCGTTGAACTGCAGGACCTGCTTCAGGTAGGCAATGGCAGCCGGGGTATCGTCGGTCTGGTAGGCAGCCTGCGACGCCAGCTGCGCGGCCAGCGACTTGTCATACTCGTTCGCGGCGCTGTCAGCCAGGATCGCGTCGGCCTGCGTGCGCGTCTCCGGGAACTTTTCCTTGTTGTAGCTGTCAATCATTTTCTGAAGCTTGCTGCCCAGCTTGGCCGATGCCTTGACGGTCGGCTCCTGGCGGGTCGCGTTGGGGTACAGCGCTTCGGCCTTGGCCTGCTTGCCGCCGCGGTTGCCACGCTCGGAGGAACGCGAGGATTGCGCGAAGGCATCAGTGACCACGGCGCCGGTCAGGGCGGTCGCGACGAGGACGGAAAGCACAGCTTTGTGGTTACGGAAAATCATCGTTCACCTCGATCGAACCGCCGGATAGCGGCAAAGTCGGACTGTCAGAAAAATCTGAGCCGCCAAACGTATCAGAAACAGATGGCGTGAGAAATCGTTTTATGTGCTGCAATACAGCATAGAACTGCGCACTCATCCGCACTTTGGCCGCAGCCCGGCGGCCTGCGCCTGCTGGTAGACCGGCGTCAGCCCCGGCGCATCGCGCTGCAGTTCCTGGATGCGGTTGGCCGGATCAGGGTGGGTGGACAGCCACTGCGGGCTGCGGCCACCACTGGCAGCCATCATGTTCTGCCACAAATCGACCGCCTGCGCCGGGTTGAAGCCGGCCTGGGCCATCAGTCGCTGGCCGATTACGTCGGCCTCACTCTCCTGGGTGCGCGAGCCGGGCAGCAGGAAGGCCGCCTGCGCGCCCATTCCGCCAAGCTGGTTGACCGTGCTGGCGGCACCTTCACCGTACGCCGCACCGGCCAACGCACCGAGCACGGCCAGTCCGGTCTGTGCGCCCATCTGGCGGGTGATGCGCTCTTCGTGGTGACGGGCAATGACATGCCCGATTTCATGGCCGATTACGGCAGCCAGCTGATCCTGGTTCTTGGCGACGGTGAAGATGCCGGTGTTCACGCCAACCTTGCCACCGGGCAGGGCAAAGGCGTTGGGCTCCTTGTCGACGAACACGGCCGTCTCCCACCGTACGCCACGGTATTGAGGCGGCAGCTGCGCGACCAGAGCGTTGACCACGCACTGCACATAACCGTTCTGGCGGCCGTCGGTGCTGATCTTTTCCTTCTGCTTGGTTTCGGCGAACGCCTGTGCGCCGAGCTGGTCCAGCTGTGCCTGCGACACACCGCCCACCATCTGCCGGCGGCCGGTAGGGGAGGTCGTGGTCGCGCAGGCGCTGACCAGGGTGGTTATGACAAGGGCCAGCAGCAGTTGTTTCATGGGTCCACCCCCGTGTTCATATGCGCAGTGTGTAGCGTAGCGGCTTAATCTTTCGTCAAGCGGACACGGCGTTACGTTGCCCCGAAAAACACAAGCGCGGCAAGCGCCACGCCGTTGTTCAGGGCGTGCGCGGCGATCGCGGCCCAGAGCGTGCCGGTGCGCTTGTACAACCAGCAGAACGCGGCGCCCATGCCGCCATAGACCAGCCACAGCTGTGCGATTTCGGCCGGGCCGTTTGCACTGGTGCCAGGGATTTCATGGATCAGGGCGAAAGCAAGGCTGCTCAGTACAATACCCAGCCACGGGCGCCCCGCCTTCCACAGGCGTCCAAACAGCACGCGGCGGAACAGCAGTTCCTCGTAGGCCGGTGCCAGTACCACCGCGAACAGCATCAGGAACAACGGGAAGCGCGCGATCGCGCTCTGCATCAGTGCCAGGTTGGTGGGGACCGGTTCGATGCCGAACTGCTTGGCCAGGAAGGCGATACCGTTGCTGCCCAGCACGATCAGGGTCGCCACCAGCAGGGTCCAGCCCCAGGTGGAGGGGCGGCGCAGTGCCTGGCGCGACGCATGACGTTCGGCGGCGTTGGCCGGCCGTCGCCAGAAGTACAGCAGCAGCGCGGCGCCGCCGGTGGCAAACAGCGCCATGAGAATCTGCGCAAGTGCGCCGGGCTGGCCCAATGACGCCGCCACCGAACTGGCGTCGGGTGCGCCAGCGCCGGCCTGCGCGGTCGCGTAACCGACCACCACGCCACGGTACAGGCCCCACAGCACGCCGCTGATCAGGCTCAGGCCGAACAACGTGACAGCGGCGATGCCCAGGTCGATGAAGAACCCCGCCAACGGCGAAACCGCACGCGGCGCGACAGAAGACGGCGGAACCGGGGGCGGAGCGGAAACCGGGGCGGATGCGGACATCAGGTACCTGCGTTCAAGAGTCGAAAGCCGGCGCGCCTCCCCGCGCGCCGGCCGTGTCCGGATTGTGTCAGATATCCAGGTTTGCGACCTTCAGCGCATTGTCTTCGATGAAGTCGCGACGCGGTTCGACGACATCGCCCATCAGCGTGCTGAAGATCTGGTCGGCAGCGACAGCGTCTTCGATGCGCACCTGCAGCAGTCGGCGGGTCTCCGGATTCACCGTGGTGTCCCACAGCTGCTCCGGATTCATTTCACCCAGGCCCTTGAATCGCTGGATCTGGCGGCCGCGCTTGGCCTCCTCGAGCAGCCAGTTCTGTGCCTTGGCAAAGCTGTCCACTTCGATCGACTTGGCGCCGCGGGAAATGGTGGCGCCTTCGCGGATCAGGCCGTGCAGCAGCTTCGAGGCCTGATGGATCGCGCGCAGTTCGCCGCTTTCAAACGCCGACATCGGCAGCACCTGGACGTGCTGTTCGCCCATGTGGCGACGGGTCACCAGCACAGCGGCCGGGCGCTCGTCGTTGGCTTCCTGCAGTTCCAGCGTAAAACGCGGGCTGCCCAGGCTGCCCTGGTTGAGCCGCTTGGCAAGTGCATCCAGCCCTTCGCCTTCACCCGCACTGCGCAGGCTCTCCAGGTCCATCGGCACGAAATCGACCAGCGCTTCAAGCAGGTTGCGGTCGTAACGATGTGCGTTGCGCTCGATCGAATCCAGCGCGGCCGCGTAGGCCAGAAGCAGCTTCTCCAGCGCAAGGCCTTCGATGCCCGGTTCGCCGGTGGCCGGCACCAGCGTGGCGTTTTCCACCGCGCTGCTGGCCAGGTAACTGTCCAGCGCCGGGTCGTCCTTCAGGTACAGCTCCTGCTTGCCCTGCTTGATCTTGTACAGCGGCGGCAGGCCGATGTAGACGTAACCGCGCTCGATCAGTTCCGGCATCTGACGGTAGAAGAACGTCAGCAGCAGGGTGCGGATGTGAGCGCCGTCGACGTCGGCGTCGGTCATGATGATGATCTTGTGGTAACGCAGCTTGTCCGGGTTGTACTCGTCGCGGCCGATGCCGGTGCCCAGCGCGGTGATCAGCGTACCGACCTGGTCGGAGGACAGCATGCGGTCGAAACGCGCGCGTTCCACGTTGAGGATCTTGCCGCGCAGCGGCAGCACTGCCTGGTTCTTGCGGTTGCGGCCCTGCTTGGCCGAACCACCTGCCGAGTCACCCTCGACGATGAACAGTTCGGACAGCGCCGGATCCTTTTCCTGGCAGTCGGCCAGCTTGCCCGGCAGGCCGGCGATATCCAGCGCGCCCTTGCGGCGGGTCAGGTCGCGGGCCTTGCGCGCGGCTTCACGCGCGCGCGCGGCGTCGACGATCTTGCCGGCGATCGCCTTGGCTTCGTTGGGGTTTTCCTGCAGGAACTCTTCCAGGCGCGCACCAAAGGCGTTTTCCACCGCCGGACGCACATCGGAACTGACCAGTTTTTCCTTGGTCTGGCTGGAGAAGCTCGGATCCGGCACCTTCACCGACAGCACCGCGATCATGCCTTCGCGCATGTCGTCGCCGGTCAGGTTGATCTTGGCCTGCTTGGCGATGCCGTTCTGCTCGATGTAATTGTTGAGCACGCGGGTCAACGCACCGCGGAAACCGGCCAGGTGGGTACCACCGTCCTTCTGCGGAATGTTGTTGGTGAAGCAGTACATCGTCTCCTGGTAGGAGTCGGTCCACTGCAGCGCTACCTCCACGACGATGCCGTTGTGCTCGCCGGTGACCGAGATGACGTTCGGATGCAGCGGGGTCTTCAGCTGGGCCAGATGCTCCACGAAGCTGCGGATGCCGCCTTCGTAGTGGAAGTCATCGCGACGGCCGTCACCGCGCTCGTCGGCAAGGACGATCTTGACGCCGGAGTTCAGGAACGACAGCTCGCGCAGGCGACGGGCCAGGATGTCGTAGTGGAATTCCACGTTGTCGTGGAAGGCGACGGTCGACGGCCAGAAGCGCACCGTGGTGCCGCGCTTGGTGGTGGTTTCCAGCTTGGCCAGCGCGGTCACGGCGGCGCCGTTGCTGAACTCCTGCTGGTAGTGGAAGCCGTTCTGGAACACATCCACCACCAGCTTCTGCGACAGCGCGTTGACCACGCTGACGCCGACGCCGTGCAGGCCGCCGGAAACCTTGTAGCTGTTGTCGTCGAACTTGCCGCCTGCGTGCAGGACCGTCATCACCACTTCGGCAGCGGACACTTCGCGACCAAGCTTGGCGCTCATCTGCTCGTGCTTGCCGGTCGGAATGCCGCGGCCGTTGTCGGACACGGAGACCGAGCCATCGGCGTGGATGGTCACTGCAACGTGGTCGGCGTGGCCGGCCAGCGCTTCGTCGATCGAGTTGTCGACGACCTCGAACACCATGTGGTGCAGACCGGTGCCGTCATGCACGTCACCGATGTACATGCCGGGACGCTTGCGGACAGCCTCCAGGCCTTCCAGGGCGGTAATGCTGTTGGCGTCGTAATTGCCGTTGTTTGCCGGGGTGTTCTGTTCGTCGCTCATCGCGCTTGCCGTAGGCTCCGCAGGTCGGCCACCGCTTGGAGCGATGTGCCGAGAATGAAAGGATTCCAACCCGAATTATACCAGCCGGGGTCGAGCGGCCCTGGTGTGCCCACTATGGCACAGCCACGATCTGTGCATGTTCCACGTGGAACCGGGCGATGTGGGTCAGGTCCAGCAGCGCCGCCGGGGTTTCGGTAGCGGTGATGAAGATCTGTGCCGGCCCATTGAGCAGGCGCTCCAGCACCCGCGCCTGATGGGTGCGATCCAGCTCCGAGGCCAGATCGTCCAGAGCGATCACCGGCCATTCGCCGCGCTGTTCCGCATAGTCCTCGGCCTGCGCCAGCAGGCAGGCCAATGCCGTCAGCTTGGCCTGACCACGGGACAACGCATCACGGCCCGGAATGTTGTGGAAATCCACACTCCAGTCTGCCCGGTGTGGGCCGACCGAGGTATAGCCGGCCTGCCGGTCGCGTTCCCGGGCCAGAAGCAGGGCATCGGCCAAGGGAAGCTCATGCCGCCGCCAACCGGGGCTCAGTTCCAGACCCTGGATGCCGAGTTGCGGAGCCAGGCTGGCGGCCAAGGCCACCGTGCGCTGCTGCAGACGCTCCAGGTAGTGCTGACGGCGGCTGGTCAGCGGTTCCCCGGCCTCGGCCAGCTCGTGATCCCAGGTATCGAGCATCCGCGACGGCCCGCCCTGCTTGAGCAGAGCATTGCGCTGCTTCAGCGCCCGGGAATAGCGGCGCCACAGGGAGAGAAAATCCGGTTCCACGTGGAACAAGCCCCAATCGAGGAAGCGACGGCGAGGTTCGCCCCCCCCACTGACCAGTGCATGGCTCCCCGGCTCGAACGTCACCACGGCCAGCGCTGCGCAGAGATTGCCCAGCTGCGCGACATCTTCGCCGTCCAATCGCCCCTTCCAGTCCTGGCCACTGTGGCGCAGCCCGGCCTTTCGGCGGTGCGGCGGGTGATCGGCACGCTGTTCGTCCCATTCCACGAAGATTTCCAGCGCTTCCTGGCCCTGGCGCACCAGACCGTCGCGGACCCGGCCACGGAAGCTGCGCCCGTAGGCCATCAGGTGCAGGGCTTCGAGCACGCTGGTCTTGCCGGCACCGTTGTCGCCGGTCAGCAGGTTCAATCCAGGCTTGGGCGACAGGTCCACCGCGCTGAAGCGACGCAGTTGGTGCAGGGCGAGGCGGCGGATAAGCATGGGGCGCGAAAGACCATCCGCACGAGGCGGTAGTGGGGCAGGGAATCCATCAGCTTACTGCATCGGTCAAGCCAGCCGTGGCGCGCCAGACATCGCCACTGTGCTGAAGCCTCCGCCTGGCAACCCTACGCGTGTTCCACGTGGTGGCGCTCCCTCATCTGCGCTCGCCTGGGTCTGGATATGCCCGGGAATCCTTGAATTCTGAGCGGCGGCGCAGGGTACAGGCCTGCAGATTTCAGCGATTTCAGCCTCATTCCGCGAGCATCGCCAGGTGCCCCCGACGGTGGGTTGCGCGAACACCGCGCGGATTTCTTGAAATCTACGATGCGATGCCGTGGAGGGTTCCACAGATTTCAAAGAATTCAGCCCGTTCGTTTCACGCTGTCCACAGCGGGACTGTATGACTTATACACAAGGTATGGGCAAACTGTGGATAAAAAAGCCCTTTTGCCCGACCTGCGAAACTATCCACAGGTTCCCCCCCAGCCTGAGGGGCCTCTATACAGGGGGTTTCAGCTGCATAAATGTCTTAAAAGTCAATTGGATAATGCATTTTTCCACGAAATCTGGGCCTACCATCACCACCAGGCTTTAGATTTATACCCAGATTTAGAAGCTAGGCCAGCTCTGATCCGGCCCCAACCACGCCTGTGGACAGTGACGTCTGCAGATGAAGCAACCACTGCGATAGCGGATGCGATCCGCTTCATCCATCCGACCAGATTGGGTCACCTGCAATCAGGCTGAAGACCCGGAACTGCGTACTCGATCGAAGTTGGCTGGGCAGCGCCCAGCTCAGCAACCTGGATTCCTACCGCGCAGGGCCGATTGCATCGGAGGGGCAACCAAGAACAATCGGCAAGCAGCAATCTCGAGCAAGACATTCGTCCAGACCTGGAGATTCCGCGAACTCCGATGCTCCACGTGGAACCTGCAAAAAAAAACGCCCGGGGAGATCCCGGGCGTCCTTCGGTTCCACGTGGAACAAGCTGCTGTCAGAGACGCAGCGGCATCACCACGTGACGCGACTTCTCGCTGCTGGATTCACGAACCAGCGCAGAAGAGTTGGAATCGCGCAGCTGGATGATGACCTCCTCATCGCGCAGCGCGGAGAGGGCGTCCAGCAGGTAGTTCACGTTGAAGCCAATGGCCAGATCACTGACCGTGGTGTCGGCTTCGATCTCTTCCTGGGCTTCTTCCTGTTCCGGATTGTGCGCGCTGATCTTCAGGTTGCCCGGCGAGACTTCCACGCGGATGCCGCGGTACTTCTCGTTGGACAGGATCGCGGCGCGCTGCAGCGAGGCACGCAGTGCTTCACGATCAACCTTCACTTCGCGGTCGGCACCGATCGGAATCACCGCTTCGTAATCCGGGAAACGACCATCGATCAGCTTCGAGGTGAAGGTGACATCGTCGCGCTTGACGCGCACGTGGCTGCGGCCGACTTCCAGTTCGATCTCGCGATCGCCGCTCTCCAGCAGGCGCTGCAGTTCGGTCACGCCCTTGCGCGGCACGATGATCTGGCGCTTGGAACCGCTGGGCTTGGCCAGATCGGTTTCACACAGGGCCAGGCGATGGCCGTCGGTGGCGACCGTGCGCAGCGCATCGCCGCGCAGGTCGAACAGCAGGCCGTTGAGGTAGTAGCGCACGTCCTGCTGGGCCATAGCGAACGCAGTGCGCTCGATCAGTTCCTTCAGGGTTGCTTCGCCGATGGCCACGCGCTCGGTGGCTTCCACTTCGTCCACCGACGGGAAGTCGTTGGAGGGCAGGGTGGCCAGGGTGAAGCGGCTGCGGCCGGCCTGCACGGTGATCTTGTCACCGGTCTGCGAGACGGTAATCCGGCTGCCGTCGGGCAGGGCGCGGATGATCTCGAACAGCTTGCGGGCGGGAATGGTGGTTTCGCCGTCCTGGGCATCTTCAACCGCGATCCGCGACACCATCTCCACTTCCAGGTCGGTACCGGTCAGCGACAGCTGGCCGTTCTGCACCTGGACCAGGAAATTGGCCAGAACCGGAAGGGTCTGGCGGCGTTCGACCACGTTGACGACCTGTGCCAACGGCTTGAGAAAGGCTTCGCGCTGCAGTGTGAAACGCATGTGGTTCCGTGCCCCTATGCTTTAAAAAATGTGGAATAAATCAAAAGCTTGGTGGTGCTGGTAGAGACAGAATCGCTGGAAAACAACGCTAAGTCTTTGTAAATAAAAGAGTTTCTGGCCTCGAAACCCTCTGTATTACCGACCCCCAGAGGGTGGGGAAAGCTGTGGATAACTCCAGCGCGATTTCAAACGCCATTTTTATCCACAACGTGTCCCGCGCTTGCTACCGGATTCTGCACCGTTTTGTGCGATGACGCCTCATCGGCATCCGTGCATCATTCGCTCAGCTTCCGGATCAGCTTGTCCCAGTCCTCGCGAAGCTTGCCGTCGGTTTCCATCAGGGTCCGGATCTGGCGGCAGGCATGCAGCACCGTGGTGTGATCGCGACCGGCAAAGGCGTCGCCGATCTCGGGCAGGCTGTGCTCGGTCAGCTCCTTGGTCAGGGCCATGGCGACCTGGCGCGGGCGGGCCAGCGAGCGGGTCCGACGCTTCGACAGCAGATCCTTGATCTGCAGGCCGTAGTAGTCGGCAACGGTTTTCTGGATGTTGGGAATGCTGATCGCCTGCTGCTGGGCGCGCAGCAGGTCGCGCAGGGTTTCCTGGGCGAATTCGGTGGTGATCGCGCGGCCGGTGAAGTTGGCGCGAGCGGTCAGGGTATTGAGCGCACCTTCGAGGTCGCGCACGTTGGAGCGCATCTTCTTGGCGATCAGGAACGCAACATCATCGGGAATCTCAGCGCCACGTTCGCGCGCCTTGGCCAGCACGATCGCGGCGCGGGTCTCGAAGTCGGGCGGTTCGATCGCGACCGACAGGCCCCAGGCAAGCCGCGACTTCAGGCGCGCTTCCAGGCCTTCGACCTCGCGCGGATAGCGGTCGCAGGTCAGGATGATCTGCTGCTTGCCATCGAACAACGCGTTGAAGGTGTGGAAGAACTCTTCCTGGGTGCGGTCCTTGCCGGCGAAGAACTGGATGTCATCGATCAGCAGCGCGTCGACCTGCTGGAACTGGCGCTTGAACTGATCCATGGTCTTTTCCTGCAGGGCCCGGATCATCGCGCTGAAGAACTGTTCCGAACGCAGGTACAGCACCTTCGCGCCCGGATTGGCCTGGCGCATGGCGTTGCCGGCGGCGAACATCAGGTGGGTCTTGCCCAGGCCGGTGCCTCCGTACAGCAGCAGCGGGTTGTGCGCGCGGTCGCCCGGCTTCTGCGCTGCCTGGAAGGCGGCGGCCAGGCCCAGCTGGTTGCTGCGGCCTTCGACGAAGTTGGCGAAGGTGTAGTGATTGTCCAGATTGCCGGCAAACGGCACCTGCGGTTCGCTGGACACAGGCGCCGACGACGTGGAAACCGGCGCGTTCTGCGTCTCCACAGGGCGCGGGCGCGAGCCGATTTCAAGAAAAACGTCGCTGAAACCGGCGAAGTGAGCCAGCAGTTCGCGGATCCGGGCCAGGTACAGCTCGCGGACCTGGTCGACGATGAAGGCATTTGGTGCATACAGCACCAGGCTGTCCACGCGCAGATCGGCCTGCAGCGGCTTCAACCAGGTATGAACGTCTTCCGGCGGGAACTCCGCTTCGAGGCGCTCGAGACTACGGGACCAGGCATCCATCAGCAATAATCGTCCGGTGGCCGGTGCATGGACGCGACAAGGCGCCCAGACACAGGCCGGAAAGGGGGGAAATGGATGGCTCAGACTACCACCGAGCGCCCGCCTTCGGAATGCTTGTCCCCTACTTATTCACAAAAACATCCACAGCTATTGCACAGCCCGGTGAATTCGCGTAGTCCCCAGGGGTTGACGTGAGGGGGGAGACCTCTCTAGAATTTCCGGTTCTTTCCGTCCCATTCATACGAGAGGCCCCCAATGGCCACGAAGCGCACCTACCAGCCCAGCAACCTCAAGCGTAAGCGCGACCACGGCTTCCGTGCCCGTATGAAGACCGCTGACGGCCGCAAGATCCTGTCGCGTCGCCGCGCCAAGGGCCGCAAAGTCCTGAGCGCCTGATTGCCATGCCGCACATCGCGGCAGACGCAATCCCTTCGACAGTGAATACTGCAGACCCGCGCAAGCGATTCCCTCGCTCTGCGCGGGTTCGCACGCGTGCCGAATACTCAACGGTCTTCAACGGCGCCCGCCGTGTGTCCGATCCGCTGATGACCCTGCACTGGCTGCCGGCTGACCGGCCGGCCAGGCTGGGTCTGGCGGTTTCCCGCAAGGTCGATCCGAACGCCGTCGGGCGTAACCGGATCAAGCGCGTCCTGCGCGACATCCTGCGTCAGACACGTACCGAAATCCAGCCAGGCGACTTTGTCGTCGTGGCTCGTAGTGCTGCGCGTTCCGCCAGCAACGACGAGATCCGCCAGGCCTTCCTGCGCCTGCTGCGTCGCCTGCGTGCATTGCCCACGCCGGGCGTGGACGGCACAATGCCGCCGCCTGATGGCATCGCAACTCCTTCTTTGACCGAGCCGGCATCGCGTCCCGGCCCCGCCGAGCCTGTCCGCTGATGAACCAGACCCGCGTATTCCTCATTTTTGCCTGGCTGATGGTGGCCGTGCTGCTGTGGATGGAGTGGAGCCGTGAAAAGGCTGCTCCGACCCCGGCACCAACCACCACGTCGGCCCCGGCCGCCGCACAGAGTGTTCCGGGCGCGAACCCCGGCGCCATCCCCAGCGCCCAGGTGCCGGGCGCCCCCGGCCAGGCCGCCGCACAGGCCCAGGCCAGCGCTACCCCGGCCAGCGAGCGCGTGACGGTCACCACCGACGTGCTGCGCCTGGTGCTCGACGGCGGCCGCGTGCTCGACGCCGAGCTGCTGCAGTTCCCGCAGACCAAGGACGAAGGCAGTCCGCCGGTCCGCCTGCTGACCGAAGACCCCGCCCACCCGTACAGCGCGATCAGTGGCTGGGCCAGCGAAGACAAGAACACCCCGGTTCCCGGCGCCGACGGCTTCAAGCTGGTGGGTGACACCACCGACTTCGTGCTGGCCAAGGGCCAGAACGAACTGCAGATCCCGTTCGTGTGGACCGCCGACAACGGCGTGACCATCAAGCGCACCCTGACCGTCTCGCGCAACGAGTACGCCGTGCGCTTCAAGGACGAAGTCAGCAACGCCGGCACCGCGCCGTGGAACGGCTACGTCTACCGCACCCTGGACCGCACCCCGACCATCCTGTCGCGGAGCATGACCAACCCGGATTCCTTCAGCTTCAACGGTGCCACCTGGTACGACAATGACAAGAAGTACCAGCGTCGTGCGTTCAAGGACTACCTGGAAGACGGCACGCTGAACCAGAACATCACCGGCGGCTGGCTGGCGATGCTGCAGCACCACTTCTTCACCGCCTGGATCCCGCAGAAGGACCAGACCGCACACTACGTGCTCTCGCAGGTGGCCGGTCGTGACCTGATCGAAGCGCGTGGCCCGGCCTTCACCGTGGCGCCGGGCCAGTCGACCAGCACCGAAGCCCGCCTGTGGGTCGGCCCGAAGCTGGTCAACCAGATCGCCAAGGAAGACGTGCCGGGCCTGGACCGCGTGGTCGACTACAGCCGTTTCTCGATGATGGCGGTGATCGGCCAGGGCCTGTTCTGGGTGTTGAACCAGGTGCACAAGCTGGTCGGCAACTGGGGCTGGGCGATCGTCGGGCTGGTGGTGCTGCTGAAGCTGGTGCTGTACCCGCTGTCGGCGACCCAGTACAAGAGCGGTGCGAAGATGCGTCGCTTCCAGCCGCGCATCGCGCAGCTGAAGGAACGCTATGGCGATGACCGCCAGAAGTTCCAGACCGCGATGATGGAGCTGTACAAGAAGGAAAAGATCAATCCGATGGGCGGCTGCCTGCCGATCCTCATCCAGATGCCGATCTTCTTCGCCCTGTACTGGGTGCTGGTGGAATCGGTCGAACTGCGCCAGGCGCCCTGGTTCGGCTGGATCCAGGACCTGACCGCACGCGACCCGTACTTCATCCTGCCGGTCATCAACGTGGCGGTGATGTGGTTCACCCAGAAGCTGACCCCGGCACCGGGCATGGACCCGATGCAGCAGAAGATGATGCAGTTCATGCCGCTGGTGTTCGGCGTCATGATGGCCTTCATGCCGTCCGGCCTGGTCCTGTACTGGGTGGTCAACGGCGGCCTGGGCCTGCTGCAGCAGTGGTGGATGACCAAGCGCCATGGCGGCGAGCCGGTCCCGGCCACCACCGCTCCGGCGCCGGTCAAGAAGAAGTAATCCCGACCGCAGGTCACCTGCTTTGTAGAGTCGACTGTTAGTCGACTGGCGGACGAGCAGTCGACTAACAGTCGACTCTACTACCGCCCCGGTCGATGAGAAGCCCGCCGCAAGGCGGGCTTTTCGCATGCGGCGTTAGAATCGCCGGCACACCGTTCCTCCCACCTTCGAGTCCACCATGCAGCGTGCGTCGTCGTTCCGCCTGTTCCTGCCGTCGCTGTTGTTGACCCTGGTCGTTGCCGGCTGTGGCGACAAGGACGCGAAGGCGCCGGCGACCACCGTCACCCAGCCCAGCGCGCAGGCCGCGGCCGCCGCCGATCCCGCGGCTGCACCGTTGCTGGCCGCGCTGCAGAAGCAGCTCGACGGCTACCGCCGCATCATCGTGCTGCTGGCCGACGAGGAACAGCAGTCGGCCGCCGACCGCGGCACCTCCACGCGCGTGGGCCAGCAGCTGTTCCACGATGGCCTGGAACAGCGCACGGCCATCGCCGCGCAGTTCGACACCCTGCTGCGCGGCTCCAGTCCGCAGCGCTTCGCCACCCTCGGCACCGTGCTGGACTACATCGAGTCGGCGCCGGAACTGTTCGACGCCGACCGCCTGGCCTTCCGCGAAGTGCTGCGTGACCTGCATGAACGGGTCGGCACCGATTCGTCGCTGCCGGCAGTGAAGCTGCACCAGCGCATCGGTGAAGACCTGGAGGCGCTTGATGAGATCGAGCGCAACTACAACCAGGAACTGACCCGCATCTTCAGCCGTTTCGAGCGCACCCGCGCCATCGAACTGAAGCGTGAGAAGTGGGACGACTACATCGCCCACCTGCACAAGGACTACAGCCGCGAAGCGATCCTGCGCGACTATGGCGTGATCGAGCCGTACCCGATGTCGATGAAGGACAGCGACCGCGAGATCTTCGGCCGCGACCTGCCGGCCAAGACCGTTGTGCTCACCTTCGACGATGGCCCGCACAAGGCCTACACCGATGAAGTGGTGGCCATCCTCAAGCGCTACGACGTGCCGGGCGTGTTCTTCGAAGTGGGCCGCAACCTGGGCAAGGTCGAGGCCGACGGCAAGGTCAGCCTCGGCCCGATGGCCAGGATCAGCCGCAACCTGATGGAAGAGGGCTATGCGGTCGGCAACCACAGCCTGACCCACGCCCAGCTGTCGCGCACCACCGGTGACGCGCTGCGCCAGCAGGTGCTGGACACCGACACGCTGCTGAAGGATGTCAACAGCAAGCGCGCGCCGCTGTTCCGCTTCCCCTATGGCGCACGCAATGCCGAAGGCCTGCAGCTGCTCAACGAGGCCGGGCTGAAGTCGATCATGTGGAACATCGACTCGATGGACTGGGCCGACCCGGTGCCGGAATCGATCGTCCAGCGCGTGCTCGACCAGGTGAACAAGGAACAGCGCGGCATCATCCTGTTCCACGACATTCACGATCGTGCGGTGAAGGCGCTGCCGCAGATCCTCGACCGGCTGATCGCCGATGGCTACCAGTTCGCTGGCTGGAACGGCCGCGACTTCACGGTCGCCCGGGCGCGCAAGGGCGATACCGGTGCCGCCACCGTCACCACCGGCTACGAGAAGTCCTGGGCAATCGTGGTCGGCATCGACAACTACGCCAAGTGGCCGAAGCTGGAGTACGCCAGCCACGATGCGCAGGCGGTGGCCGATACCCTGACCGGGCAGTTCGGCTTCCCGTCCTCGCAGGTGATCGTGCTGAAGAACGAGCAGGCCACGCGCAACAACATCCTGGCTGCCTTCCACGACCGCCTGGCCGATGACCGCACTGGCAAGAACGATCGCGTGTTCGTGTTCTTCGCCGGCCATGGCGCGACCCGCCAGCTCGCCTCCGGGCGCGACCTCGGCTACATCATCCCGGTCGATTCGGACCCGAAGGAATTCGCTACCGACGCCATCGCGATGACCGACATCCAGAACATCGCCGAGAGCATGCAGGCCAAGCACGTGATGTTCGTGATGGATGCCTGCTACAGCGGCCTGGGCCTCACCCGTGGCGGTCCATCGTCGTCGTCGTTCCTGCGCGAGAACGCGCGGCGCAGCGCGCGGCAGATGCTGACCGCCGGCGGTGCCGACCAGCAGGTGGCCGACGCCGGTCCGAACGGCCACTCGGTGTTCACCTGGGTGCTGCTGCAGGCATTGGCCGGCAAGGGCGACCTCAACGGCGATGGGCTGATCACCGGTACCGAACTGGCCGCCTACGTGGCGCCGGCCGTCTCAGCCGTTTCACACCAGACCCCGGCCTTCGGCAGCCTGCCCGGTTCGCAGGGCGGCGAGTTCGTGTTCCAGGTGCCGGACAGCCAGGAGTTCCTCAATGCCGATACGCGCCAGTTGACCGCCGATGCGATCGCACTGAACAACAAGGTTGAAGCCGCCAGCGAAGCCAAGGGCAGCCAGGCGCCGGTGACGGTGGCCGACCTGCAGGGCGGCAAGGCCAAGCTGGTGGTGCCCACTGCGGGCCCGGCGTCGGATCGCCAGCGCGCGCAGCAGGCCAATGACCGCGGCCTGCAGCTGTACCGCGAGAAGCAGTACGACGAGGCGGTGGCGCAGTTCACCGAGGCACTGAAGCTGCGTCCGGACTTCGCCCAGGCCGCCAACAACCTCGGCTTCGTCTACTACCGCCAGCAGCGCTATGCCGAAGCGGCGCGCTGGCTGGAGAACACGCTGAAGATCGACCCCTCGCGTGCAGTGGCCTATCTCAACCTGGGTGATGCCTACTTCAACGCCGGCGACAAGGCCAAGGCCAAGCAGGCCTACACCACCTACCTAGCCTTGCAGCCGCAGGGCAGTGGCGCGGCACAGGCGCGCGCACAGCTGGAGAAGCTCTGAGCCATGAACGACGCGATCCGCACCGACACCATCGTCGCCATCGCCAGTGCCCCTGGCGCCGGCGGTGTCGGCCTGCTGCGCCTGTCCGGCCCGCGTGCTGCGGCCATCGCCAATGCACTGGGTGCACCTGCACTGCGTCCGCGCCACGCGCACTACGCGCGCCTGCGTGATGCCGAAGGCGAGGTCATCGACGATGGCATCGTGCTGTGGTTCCCGGCACCGAACAGCTTCACCGGCGAGGAAGTGGTGGAACTGCAGGGCCACGGCAGCCCGGTGCTGCTGCAGCAGCTGGTCGCGCGCTGCATCGCGCTCGGCGCGCGCCAGGCGCGGCCGGGTGAGTTCAGTGAACGGGCATTCCTCAACGGCAAGCTCGACCTGGCCCAGGCCGAGGCCATCGCCGACCTGATCGCCGCGGGCGACAACCGCGCCGCGCGCGCGGCACGTCGCTCGCTGGATGGCGTGTTCTCGCGCCGCATCGACGCCGTGGTCGAGCAGCTGGTGCTGCTGCGCATCCACGTGGAAGCGGCCATCGACTTCGCTGACGAACCGCTGGATACGCTCGGTGGCGCGCAGGTGCGGTGTGGGCTGGAACAGGCGCGCAGCGATCTGGCCCTGCTGCGCCGCGATGCCGAACGCGGCCGTCGCCTGCGCGATGGCCTGCATGCGGTGCTGATCGGTCCGCCGAACGCCGGCAAGAGCTCATTGCTCAACGCGCTGGCCGGCAGCGAACGCGCCATCGTCACCGACATCGCCGGTACCACCCGCGACACCCTGCGCGAGACCATCCGCCTGGACGGCCTGGAGCTGACCCTGGTCGACACCGCCGGCCTGCGCGACGGCGGTGACGCCATCGAACGCGAAGGCATGCGCCGCGCCCACGTGGAAATCGAGCGCACCGACCTGGCGCTGATCGTGCTGGATGCGCGCGATCCGGCGGCCGGCGAAGCGGCGCTGGGCGAGGCCGTGGCGGCGGTGCCGCACAAGGTCTACATCCACAACAAGTCGGACCTGCTGGATGCGCTGCCGATGCTGGACGACCCGGACCGTGTGTTCGTCTCGGCTGCGACCGGTGCCGGCCTGGAGGATCTGCACGCGCGCCTGCGTTTGATCGCTTCGGCCGGGGCAGGGGAGCAGGCGGATGGCGAGTTCTCCGCGCGCACGCGGCATGTGGATGCAATCGAGCGTGCGCAGGAGCACGCGCAGCGCGCCGATGGCGAGCTGGCGCAGGAGCACCTGGAACTGGCCGCCGAAGAGCTGCGGCTGGCGCATGACGCGCTGGGCGAGATCACCGGGCAGATGAGTGCGGATGATCTGCTGGGAAGGATCTTCTCCAGTTTCTGCATCGGCAAGTAACTGTAGAGCCGAGCCCATGCTCGGCTGCTCTACCCGTCAGCCGAGCATGGGCTCGGCTCTACAGGTGCAGGCTTCCCCCACCTGTCACATTGCCGCCGCATACTGACGCCCATCACATACCGCTTGGGGAAGTCGCAGTGAAGTCGTGGGGTTGTGCGTTGCTGTTGTCGCTGGCCGTGGCACCATCGGTGGCCATGAGTGCTGAATCCTCCACCCCGGCCGCGCCCAAGGTGTCGGTCTATGGCCATCGCGGGGCAAGCGCGTTGCTGCCCGAGCACACCCTGGCCGCCTATGCCCAGGCCATCGCCGATGGCGCCGACTACATCGAACCGGACCTGGTCATGACCAGGGATGGAGTGATGGTGGCTCGCCACGAGAACGAGATCAGCGGCACCACTGATGTGGCCTCGCATCCGGAGTTCGCCAGCCGCCGCACCAGCAAGGTCATCGACGGGCAGAAGGTCGACGGCTGGTTCACCGAAGACTTCACCCTGGCCGAGCTGAAGACCCTGTACGCACGCGAGCGCCTGCCGGAGCTGCGCAGCTCCGCCTATGACGGGCAGTTCCGCATCGCCAGCCTGGACGAGATCCTGGCCTTCCTGGTTCAGCAGGCCGGGCGTGCCAACCGTGGCATCGGCCTGGTGCCGGAGATCAAGCACCCGACCTACTTCCAGTCGATCGGCCTGCCGATGGAAGACAAGCTGCTGGCCGCGCTGCGCGGCAACGCCTATACCAACGTCGGCCCGGTCACCATCCAGTCGTTCGAGACCGCCAACCTGCGCTACCTGCGCGGCAAGATCCCGCGCGGCAGCAACATCCGCCTGCTGCAGCTGCTGTGGAAGGGCGACACCCAGCCGGCCGACATCGCCAAGGCCGGTGGCAAGCTTACCTACGCGCAGATGATGGCCCCGGCAGGACTGAAGGACATCGCCAGCTACGCCGACAGCATCGGCCCGGAACTGCGCTCGATCATTCCGCTGGACGCCAACGGCGCGCTGAGCACTCCGACCACGCTGGTACAGGACGCACATGCAGTGGGGCTGATGGTGATTCCGTACACCTTCCGTCCGGAGAACCACTTCCAGGCCAGCAACCTGCGCAAGGGCGCCGACACCGCGCGCAATCCCGAAGGTTCGATTGCCGAGATGCACGCCTATCTGGCGACCGGCATCGATGCGTTCTTCACCGATGATCCGGCGCTGGGCCGGCAGGCGGTGGATGGCATGGGCGCGGCGGGGAACTGATTCTCCCGGTAGTGCCGGCCGCTGGCCGGCAACCTCATGAACCTTCGGTGGGAATTCCCGGGTTGCCGGCCACCGGCCGGCACTACCCCACCTCTCAACCGCGCGGTTCGTCCGGCCGGCGGAACGGAATCACCACGTAGTCCTGGCCCTCGCGCGGCTGCCACAGCACCGGCACGCGCTGTGGCGACGGCGGCTCCAGCTCGTCGTCGGCCAGCGGTTCTGCCTCGTCTTCTTCGTCTTCCCAGCTGTAGCGCGGGCGCGGCGGCAGCGGGTCGGCGTTGCGGAACAGCAGCGCGGCGATGATGCCGGCGAAGGCGCCGCCCATGTGCGACTGCCAGGACACGCCATCGGCGTGTGGCAGGATGGTCATCAGCATGCCGCCGTAGAACAGCATGCCGATCAGGCCGGTGGCGATGGCGGTGCGGTCGCGGCGCAGCAGGCCCAGGCTGGCCAGCAGGAACATCAGGCCGTGGGTCACGCCGCTGGCGCCCAGGTGCACGCTGCCCGGATTGCCCAGCATCCACGCGCCGATGCCCGAGCCCAGCCACAGCAGGGGCAGGGCGCGTACGGTTGCTTTCGGGTAGACACTTCCAGCCAGCGTGCCCAGGATCAGGATCGCGATGCTGTTGGCGGCGATATGCTCGACCGAGGCATGCAGCATCGGCCCACCGATCAGGCCAAGCAGGCCCTTGGCTTCCAGCGGTGCGACCGCCCACGGCCGCCAGTCGAAGGTGCCCTGCAGGGCGAACACGGCCACCAGCACCAGCACAGCGGCAAGGCTGAGATTGAACGCCCGCAGGATGCGCGAGCGGTCATCGCGAGGGGCCGGCACGTCGCCGGCGGGCAGGGGCGCGTTGTTGTCCATACCTCAGCAATGGCGGTGACTGGCGCGAAACCAAGGCCACCGCTGCGGGAGAGTGGGTGCGGCCGGCGGGACAATCCCGCCGGCCGGCCATGATCAGGCGTGGCCGGAGCCTTCCTTCGGCGGGTACTTCAGGCTCAGTACCACGGTGGCGGCGATGATGACCGCGACCACGCCCAGCGACACCGGGGTCGGGATCTTGAACAGGTCGATGATCATCATCTTGATGCCGATGAAGCCCAGCACCAGCGCCAGGCCATACGGCAGCAGGTGGAAGCGGTCGGCCATGCCGGCCAGCAGGAAGAACATCGCGCGCAGGCCCAGCACCGCGAACACGTTGGAGGTGAGCACGATGAACGGGTCGGTGGTGATCGCGAAGATCGCCGGGATGCTGTCCACCGCGAAGATCACGTCGGTGACCGCGATCAGGATCAGCACCGCGAACAGCGGGGTGAACCAGCGCACGCCGTCGCGCTTCACGCTCAGCGCGTTGCCGGCGTAGTCGGGCAGCAGGCGCAGGTGCTTGCGCATCCAGCGCAGGGCCGGGTTGGTCTCCAGGTCCGGCTCCTGGCCGGCGGCAAACCACATCTTCCAACCGGTGAAGAGCAGGAAAGCACCGAATACGTAGAGCAGCCAATGGAACTGGCTGATCAGCACGCTGCCGGCGAAGATCATGATCGTGCGCAGCACGATCGCACCCAGGATGCCGATGATCAGCACCTTCTGGCGCTGCTCATCCGGCACCGCGAAGTAGCTCATGATCATCAGGAACACGAAGATGTTGTCGACCGCGAGCGCCTTCTCGACCAGGTAGCCGGTCAGGAATTCGAGGCCGACCTTGTTCGCTACCACCTGGCCGGCGGTCTCATTCAGGTAGTACCAGAGGCCGGCATTGAACAGCAGGGCCAGCGCGACCCAGCCGATGGACCACCACAGGGCCTCCTTGAAGGTGACCTTGTGCGGTCCACCATGGCGCATCAACACGAGGTCGACCAGCAGGGCGATGACCACCACCGCTGCGAAGCCGCCCCACAACCACACGTTACCGATCGTCTGCATTGGGAATGTCCGTTGGAAAGATGAATGCCAGGCCGGACGGCGAGGATCTGCAACGGAGGATCGGGAGGGGGATCCAGGGACAGAGCTTCGCCAGTACGGCGAAGGTCTCGCTCGCAGTTCCAGTCGGCTGGAACTGCCGTTGCACCGGAGCCTGCGGGCTCGAAATGACGGCGACAACGTCTGGGAGCTACTCCCCTTCTGCTGCCGATTCTGCGGCCTGGCCGGGCCGCCGTCAAATGCCGCGCCGGGCCCTGGATTTCCGGCCCCCGGTGCCCCCCGGCTACAATGACCGGATGAATATCCCCCTTCCTATTGTCCGCCTCAAGAATGCGTGGCGTTCCAGCCACCCGTGGATCTTCCAGAAACTGGTCGAGAAGCCGACCGTCCGGCCCAAGCCCGGTTCCATCGTCGACGTGGTCGGCATCGATGGCGAGTTCATTGGCCGCGGGTTCTACAACGGGCACTCGCGCATTGCCGTGCGCATCCTTGAGACCGACCAGAACGTGCCGGTCGATGCCGGCTGGTTCTCGCGCAAGATCGCCCAGGCGGTGTCGCTGCGCCGTGAGGTGCTGAAGCTCGACGCGGTCTCCGACGCCTGGCGCGTGGTGCACAGCGAAGGCGACGGCCTGTCCGGCCTGGTGGTGGATCGCTACGGCGACCTGGTGGTGGTCGAGTTCTTCGCCGCCGGCATGTTCCGCCACCGCGAATGGATCTACGACGCCCTGCGCGAGCAGTTCCCGGGCTGCCGTTTCCACAGCTTCGCCGACGAACACGTGCAGAAGCAGGAGAGCTTCGACTTCCACGGCAACACCACCACCGAAGCGGCGGTGATCACCGAGTACGGCATCAAGTTCCGCGCCGACCCGGCCGGTGCACACAAGACCGGCTTCTTCGCCGACCAGCGCGAGAACCGCGAGTGGCTGAGCCAGCAGGTGGAAGGCAAGAGCGTTCTGGACCTGTGCTGCAACACCGGTGGCTTCGCCGTGTACGCAGCAGCGCGTGGCGCCTCGGAAGTGGTCGGCATCGATATTGATGAGGACGTCATCCAGATCGCCAAGGGCAATTCGCGCCTGAACAACGTGCGCCCGAAGTTCATCCAGTCCGATATCTTCCCGTGGCTGCGCGACGCCGCCAACCGCGGTGAGCAGTACGACGTGGTGATCCTGGACCCGGCGAAGATGACCCGCGACCGCGACCAGGTCATCACCGCACTGAAGAAGTACCTGGACATGAACAAGCTGGCGCTTGGCGTGGTGAAGCCGGGCGGCCTGTTCGCCACGTTTTCCTGCACCGGCCTGGTGGCCGAGGACCAGTTCCTCGACATGCTGCGCCGCGCGGCCTATTTCTCCGGCCGCACGATCCAGATCCTGAAGGTCGCCGGCGCCGGCCCGGACCATCCGTTCATGGCCCACGTGCAGGAATCGCGTTACCTCAAGGCCGTGTTCTGCCGCGTGGTGGATTGACCGCGTGACTGCCGATCTCTGTAGAGCCGAGCCCACGCTCGGCTGATCTGTCTGGCAGCCGAGCCCATGCCCGGCGCTACAAAACGGCGGGCCACAGCGCTATCGTCGGGCTCTTCCCAACACCGGTGAGAGCCCATGCCATCGTTGCGCCACCTGTCCTTCGTGCTTGCCGTGGCGCTGTGCGCGCCACTGTCCGCCCAGGCCATCGAGTTCAGCACGCAGGAGCTGGCCCGCGCCAAGGCCCTGCAGCAGCGCCTGGTCACCCTCGACAGCCATCTGGATACGCCGGCCAATTTCAGCCGCACCGGCTTCGACATCGAACAGCGCCACGACCGCAACGCACTCTCGCAGGTGGACTACCCGCGCATGGTCGAAGGCGCGCTGGACGGCGGGTTCTGGGCGATCTACACCGACCAGGGCGACCGCAGCCCCGCCGCTCACCTGGCCGAACGTGACCACGGGTTGCAGCGGTTGCTGGAAATACGCGAGATGCTGGCCGCCAACCCCGAGCGGTTCGCGCTGGCACTGACCGCCGACGACGCGGCGCGGATCAAGGCGGCCGGCAAGCGTGTGGTCTACATCAGCATGGAAAACGCCAGCCCGCTGGTGGCCGATCCCAGCCTGCTCTCGTTCTACCACCGCGCCGGCCTGCGCCTGCTCAGCACCGTGCACTTTGCCAACAACGAGTTCGCCGATTCGGCCACCGATCCCAAGGGTGCGGAATGGAAAGGACTTAGCCCGGCCGGCAAGGAGCTGGTGCGGCAGGCGGTGAAGCTGGGCATCGTGATCGACCAGTCACATGCATCGGATGCGGTGTTCGACGATCTGCTGGCAATGATGCCGGTACCATTCGTGCTGTCGCACAGCTCGGCCAAGGCGGTCTACGACCACCCGCGCAATCTCGACGACGCGCGCCTGCGCAAGCTGGCCAAAGCCGGCGGCGTGATCCAGGTGAACGCCTATGGCGGCTACCTGATCGACACCGCGAAGACGCCCGAGCGCAAACAGGCCGAGGAAGCGCTGAGCAAGCAGCTGGGCGGCTGGGAAGGCATGGGCATCGAACAAGGCGTTGCCCTGCTGAAGGCCGAACAGGCACTGGACCACGAGCACCCGGTGCGGCACGCCAGCCTGGACGACTTCTTCGCCCACTTCGACCACATCCTCACGGTGGTCGGCCCTGAGCACGCGGGCATCGGCCTGGACTGGGATGGTGGTGGCGGACTGAGTGACCTGCCCGATGTCAGCCAGCTGCCGAAGATCACCGCGTGGCTGCTGCGCAAGGGCTATACCGAGAAGCAGATCGCCGGCATCTGGGGCGGCAACCTGCTGCGGGTGATGCGCCAGGCGCAGGACTACGCCGCAAAGCAGGGCGGTTGAAACGCCCTGCGGTGGTGCCGGCGGCCGGCACTACCGGTGATCGGTCTATTTCGCGATCAGCGCATTGCGTCGGCTGTACAGCAGGTACAGCACCAGGCCGGCCACGTTCCACAACAGGAAGTACAGCTGGGTGGTGTGCGGCAGGCTGATGAACAGGTAGATGCAACCCAGCGCGGCCAGCGGGCCAACCACGAAGGCCAGCGGCGTGCGGAACGTGCGCGCGCGGTCCGGCTCGCGCAGCCGCAGCACCACCAGGCAGATGCCTACCGCAGTGAACGCGGCCAGGGTACCGGCGTTGGCCAGTGCGGCAATCTCGTCCAGGCGCGCCACGCCGGCCAGCGCGGAAACCACGACCGCAGTGAACAGCGTGGTTGCCACCGGCGTGCCGGTACGTGCGTTCACCTTGGACAGGCGACGCGGCAGCAGGCCGTCGCGGCTCATCACGAAGAAGATGCGGCTCTGGCCGTACAGGAAGGCCAACAGCACGGTCGGCAGGGCGATGATCGCGATCACGCCGATCACCATCGCCGCGGTCGGATGGCCCAGCTGGCGCATGATCAGCGCCAGCGGCTCGGCGCTGTGGCCGAACACCGCGTAGCTCATCGCACCCACGGCGGCCAGCGCCACCAGCACGTAGACGATGGTGCAGCCGATCATCGAACCGATGATGCCGATCGACAGGTCGCGGCCCGGGTTCTTGGTTTCCTCGGCGGCGGTGGAGATCGCATCGAAGCCGTAGAAGGCGAAGAAGATGATCGCCGCTGCCGCCATCACGCCGTGCTCGACGCCGTCGGGGCCCATCGACTTGGCGAAGCCGTACGGCATGAACGGCTGCAGGTTGGCGCTGTCGAACGCGGGCAGGGCCACGGCCACGAAGATGGCCAGCGCGATCAGCTTGAACACCACCAGGATGGCGTTGAGTGTGGCGCTTTCCTTGGTGCCGGCCATCAGCATGCCGGCCACCAGCCAGGTGATGATGATCGCCGGCAGGTTGATCATGCCGCCTTCCACGTGCGGGCCGGCCGCCAGCCAGGCCGGCAGGTGCACGTTCCAGCCGAACTGGGTGTGGACCCATTCGAGGAAGCCGACGAAGTAGCCGGACCAGCCCACCGCCACCGTACTCACCACCAGCGAGTACTCCAGGATCAGGCTCCAGCCCACCACCCAGGCGAACACCTCGCCCAGCGCACTGTAGCTGTAGGTGTAGGCACTGCCGGCGGCGGGCATCATCGTCGACAGCTCGGCGTAGGACAGCGCCGCGCAGGCACAGACCGCACCGGCGATGGCGAAGGAGATCAGCACGGCCGGGCCAGCCAGGTTGGCACCGACGCCGATCAGCGTGTAGATGCCGGTACCGACGATGGCGCCGATGCCCAGCGCGATCAGGTGCGGCCAGCTGAGCGTCGGGATCAGGCGCCTGCCGGCTTCGTGGACGGTGACGGAATCTAGGGACTTGCGCCGGAACAGGGACATGCAGGCCTCGGAAGGGGTGACTTAGAACGACAAGTTCCCGAGTGTGACCGAACGCAGCGCAGCATTACCACTGACGGGGGTCATGATTGCCGGCGCGCGCGCTGCACCGCGACCAGACTGCCGGAATCGGCATAAAGCAGGCCGGGGCGCCAGAGGCGGTGCCGGCGAACAGCAGGGCCAGGCCGAGCAGCGGCAGCCGCCCGTTCATCCGTTCAACCCCAGCCGGATGCCGAACCCCACCAGGAACAGGCCGGCCACGCGGCGCAGCGCATCGCTGATCCGCGGGTGCTGGATCAACCGGCGGCGGGCCAGGTTGCCCACGCCGATCAGCATCGAGCAGTAGGCGATGCTGACCACCAGGATGATGCCGGCCAGGGCCGCGAAGGTCGCGATGCCCTGGTGCGCCTTCGGATCGATGAACAGCGGCAGGAAGGCCATGTAGAACAGGATCGCCTTCGGGTTGAGCAGGCTGACCAGGATCGCCTGCTGGAAGTAGCGGCCCGGCTGCATGCGGATCGGACCAGCATCACCGCCCTCGTGCTTGGGCGTGCGCAGCAGGCTGATGCCCACCCACACCAGGTAGGCCGCACCCAGGTACTGCACGGCGTGGAACACCAGCGGGTTGGCCTTGAGCAGTGCGGCCACGCCGGCCAGCGCCAGCCACATCAGGATCTGGTCGCCGACCAGCAGGCCGGCCAATGCGGTGTAGCCGCCACGCACGCCGCCACGGCCGGTGGCGGTCAGCAGGGTGAAGGTGCCGGGGCCGGGCAGGGCGAGAAACACCAGCACGGCGACCAGAAACGTCCACAGGTCCTGGATGCCCATCCACGGCATGGCGGTGTTCTCTCTTACGCGGGGCCGCCATTGTCGGCCAGCACCACGGCGGAGGACAGGGGGCCGGTGGGGCCAACCGGCATGCCAGACAGCAGCGGTTGCAGGTGCTGGCGCAGCTGCGCGTGCAGCTGCCGCACCGCGGGTGAGAACTGCTTGCGGTGCGGGCACACCAGCTGCAACGGGATGTCGCTGCCGACACCGCCCAGCAGCAGCTGCAGGCGCCCGGCCAGCACGTCCTCGCGCAGGTCCAGCCAGGACTTGTAGGTGATGCCTTCGCCGGCCACGGCCCAGCGCCTTACAACATCGGCGTCGTCGCAGACCAGGGGGCCGCGCACGGCAACCACGGTACGACGCCCATCGACGTCGAAAGACCAGCGATCGTAGGCACGACCGCTGAGCTGGTAGACCAGGCAATCGTGCTCACGCAGTTCGTCCAGGCGCGTGGGCGTGCCCCGTCGCTGCAGGTAATCGGGCGAGGCCGCCAGTACGCGCCGATTGCCTTCCAGCAGGGGCAGGGCGACGTAGTTGGCGTCGTCGAAGTGGCCGATGCGGATGGCCACGTCGACCGGGTCGCGGAACACATCGGCCACTTCATCGGACAGGCGCAGGTGCAGGCGCAGCCGGGGATGGGCCGCGCGGAACGCGCCCAGCCAGGGCAGCAGCAGGTTGCGGCCCAAGTCCGACGGCGCCGACAGCTGCAGGGTGCCGTGCAGTTCGGCGTCCTCGGCCTGCACGCGCGCCTGGCCCTCGCGCAGGGTGGCCAGCACGTCCTGTGCGTAGGGCAGGTACAGCGCGCCCTCGCCGGTCAGGCGCAGGCTGCGGGTGGTGCGCACGAACAGGCGCAGGTCCAGCTCGCGTTCCAGCCGCGCCACTGCCGCGGCGACCTGCCCCGGCAACAGGTCGGCCTCGCGGGCCGCTTGCGAAAAGCTGCCCAGCGCAGCAGTGCGGACGAACAGCTGCAGATCGTCGAAGCGGATCATCTTCATCGCCAGAGTGAAAGTGCTGCCCGATTCTGCGCCTTTCTGCGAGACCGCGTGCGGCGCAACCTGTCGCCTCCTTCCCCACTGGACCGCTGCCATGCGCGCCATTGCCTACACCCACGCCGGCCTGCCGATCGATGATCCCCAGGCCCTGATCGACCTCGAACTGGAGTTGCCGCAGCCCGGCCCGCGCGACCTGCGCGTGGCGGTGCGCGCGGTGGCGGTGAACCCCGTCGACACCAAGGTCCGCCGAGGCGTGGCCACCGACGGCCCGCGCGTGCTGGGCTGGGATGCGGTCGGCATCGTCGATGCGGTGGGCAGCGAGGTGACCCTGTTCCAGCCCGGCGATGCGGTCTACTACGCTGGCGTCATTGATCGCCCGGGCAGCAATGCCCAGTACCAGTTGGTGGACGAACGCAGCGTCGGCCGCAAGCCGGCCAGCCTCGATGACGCCGCTGCCGCCGCACTGCCGCTGACCGCGATCACCGCCTGGGAGCTGCTGTTCGACCGCCTGCGCATTCCCGAGGACGGGGGCGAAGGCCAGACCCTGCTGGTGATCGGCGCTGCCGGTGGTGTCGGCTCGATCCTGGTGCAGTTGGCGCGGAAGCTCACCAGGCTGACCGTGATCGGCACCGCCTCGCGCCCGGAGACCCAGGACTGGGTGTATGCGATGGGCGCCCACCATGTGATCGACCACCGCCTGCCACTGGCCGAGGGCCTGGCGCGGCTGGGCATCAACGAGGTGCAGCACGTGGCCAGCCTGACCCATTCCGACCAGCACTACGCGCAGATCGTGGAGCTGCTGGCGCCACAGGGCCAGTTCGGCCTGATCGATGACCCGGGCCAGGTGGATGTGATGGCGCTCAAGCGCAAGGCGTTGTCACTGCACTGGGAATCGATGTTCACCCGCCCGCTGTACCGGACGGCGGACATGCAGCGCCAGCACGACCTGTTGAACCGGGTGGCCGAGCTGATCGATGCCGGCGTGCTGCAGACCACGCTGGGCGAGCACTTCGGGCGCATCGACGCGGCCAACCTGCGCCGCGCCCACGCGCTGCTGGAAAGCCACCGCGCCAAGGGCAAGATCGTGCTGGAAGGCTGGTAAGGCTCCTGTAGAGCCGAGCCCACGCTCGGCTGCCGTTCGCGCGTGGGCGTCAGCCGAGCATAGGCTCGGCTCTACGGAGCTTCATCCACACATGGCGTGGATCAGCCGTGTCGACCAGGGTCGACACCTACCAACAGCTGCGGGAGCCACCGCTCACGCCACGCCGTTGTCGACGTGTTCGGCGAAACCGGGCTGCTCTCGCAGGCGCTCGAACCATGCGACGAGGTGGGGCAGCGCGGGCTTGCTGCCCGGCGTGCTGCGCCAGCGTTGGGTCGACAGCCCCAGCACGATATCGGCGAGGGTGAAGGTGCTGCCCGCCACGTAGCCATCGGTAGCGGTCAACTGCGCGTCGAGCACGCCCATCAGCCGGTTCCACTGCGCCAGGCTGGCCTCGGCACGGGCATCGTCCGGGTAGTCCGGATGCTGGCGTACGCGCGCCATGAACACGTGCCGCCAGGCGCTGTTGAGGTCGCTGGCCTGCCAGTCCATCCACTGCTCCACCCGCGCGCGGTCCTGCGCCGCACGTGGCAGCAGATCCTCGCGTCCGGCGCGCGCGGCAAGGTAGCGGCAGATGCTGTTGGATTCCCACAGTACGAAGTCGCCATCGCGCAGCACCGGCACCTGCCGGTTGGGGTTCAGCGTGGCCAGCAGATCAGGTGGGGGGACCGGCTCGTGATGCAGGGGCAGATCCAGCCCCGCGCACAGCCACAGTACCTTGCGCACGTTGATGGAAGTGGGCTTTCCGTATAGAGCGGGCATGGTCCTGACGCAGCAGCTGAGACTCGGCCAGCCTACACTTGCCCCATGCAAACCGAATACCTGCTCATTGCCGGCCTTCTATTGGCCGTGCTCATCCTGCAACTGGTCGCCCTGCTGCGCCGTCCGCCGCATGACCGCCTGGAACAGGCCGTGCGCGAGGAGGCCCGCGCCGGGCGCAGCGAACTGCGCGAACAGCTCGATGGCTTCGCCCGCGCGCTGACCGATCTGTCCACCCGCACCGACCAGCGCCTGGACCTGCTGCGCGAAGCGCTGGGCGAAGATGCCCGCAAAGCCCGCGCTGAAGTGGCCGACAGCCAGCAGCGCGGCGCAGCGTTGATGGGGCAGCGGCTGCAGGAACTGCGCGGCCAGCTGGAGACCTTCGGCCAGCAGCAGGAGGCACGCATCCATGCGTTTGGCCAGCAGCTGCAGGAGCTCACTGCGCGTACCGATACCCAGCTCGGGGCGCTGCGCCAGACCCTGGTGGACGATGCACGCAAGGGCCGCGAGGAGGGCGCGCAGTCGCAGCAGCGCCTGACCGACAGTCTGGGCCTGCGCCTGCAGGAACTGACCCAGCGCAACGAGCAGCGCATCGCCGAGATGCGTGCCACGCTGGAGGAACAGCTGCGCGCGCTGCAGAACGACAACGCCCAGAAGCTGGAGCAGATGCGCCACACCGTGGACGAGAAGCTGCAGTCGACGCTGGAAACGCGGCTGGGCAACTCCTTCAAGCTGGTCTCCGAGCGCCTGGAACAGGTGCAGCGTGGCCTCGGCGAGATGCAGCAGCTGGCCACCGGCGTGGGCGACCTCAAGCGCGTGCTGACCAACGTCAAGAACCGCGGCAGCTGGGGCGAAGTGCAGCTGGAGAACATCCTCGAGCAGACACTCACCCAGGAGCAGTACGCGCGTGCGGTGAGGGTGCGCCCGGATAGTGGCGAGATGGTCGATATCGCCGTGCGCCTGCCGGGCCGCAGCAGCGACGACACGCCGGTGTGGCTGCCGATCGACTCCAAGTTCCCGCGCGAGGATTACGAGCGCCTGCTGGACGCACAGGAACAGGGCGATGCCGAGGGCGTGCGCCTGCAGGGCATCCAGCTGGAGCGCGCGGTGCGCGTGCAGGCCAAGTCGATCTGCGACAAGTACATCGTGCCACCGCACACCACGGACTTCGCGGTGATGTTCCTGCCCACCGAAGGCCTGTATGCCGAGGTGATCCGGCGCCCGGGCCTCGTCGACCTGCTGCAGCGCGAGCACCGTGTGGTGGTGGCCGGACCGACCACGGTCACCGCGTTGCTCAACAGCCTGCAGATGGGCTTCCGCACGCTGGCCATTGAAAAGCGATCCAGCGAAGTGTGGGGCCTGCTGGGTGCGGTCAAGAGCGAGTTCGGGAAGTTCGCCGGCATCCTGGAAAAGGCCGAGAAGCAGATCACTACCGTTGGCCGCAGCATCGGGGAGGCCAGCCGCAAGACCCGTACCATCGAACGCCGCCTGCGTGGCGTGGAGTCGCTGGCGTCCGAACAGGCGCAGTCGCTGCTCGGCGACCTGGCCGAGGGTGATGCTGTGGCCGAGGAGGAAGGCAGTGACGGCGAGGGCGACGAGGCCTGAGCCACACTGACACGCCGCCTGCATCGCCGATGGGTATGCTGGCGGCCTGTCCGCTTCGACCAGGTACCACCATGCGCCTGCCCCGCTTCACCAGCCTTGTCCTGACCGCGCTGCTCGCCGCCTGCAGCAGCACGCCAACGACCGTGGACACGACCACGCAGGCCGCCTCCAGCACCCCCGAAGCGGACGAGGCGTACCGCGAAGCGCGCGACGTGGACTGCCAGGCCGCCGGTGGCACCCTGCAGCGGCTCGGCCGGCTGCAGCGCGAGCAGTGCGTGATTCCCTATGCCGACGCCGGCAAGGCCTGCAGCCGCAAGAGCGACTGCAGCGGCCAGTGCCTGGCCACGGGCGACGTGGCCGCCGGCAGTGCCGTCACCGGTACCTGCCAGCGCGACGTGCGCCAGAACTTCGGTTGCCGCCAGCGCATTGATGACGGCAAGGCGCAGGGCACGATCTGCGTGGATTGAATCCTGCCTGTAGAGCCGAGCCCACGCTCGGCTGATGCCACAGCAGCCGAGCGTGGGCTCGGCTCTACAACCGCGCGCACAGCGCTATGCTGGTGGGCCATTTCCCGCTGTTGCCGGAGCCCCACGTGAGCACCCCGATCCAGGACATTTCCCTCACCACCATCGACGGCCAGCCGTCCTCGCTTGCCGACTACCAGGGCAAGGTACTGCTGCTGGTCAACGTCGCCTCCAAGTGCGGCCTGACCCCGCAGTACGAAGGCCTGCAGGCGCTGTATGCGGAAAAGCACGCGCAGGGCCTGGAAGTGCTGGGCTTCCCCGCCAACAACTTCCTCGGCCAGGAGCCGGGCAGCGAGGCGGAAATCCAGCAGTTCTGCCAGCTTACCTACGACGTCAGCTTCCCGATGTTCTCCAAGATCAGCGTGGCCGGTGACGATACCCACCCGCTGTACCAGCAGCTGACCGCCGCCCAGCCGCAGTCGATCGGCGAAGGCCCGCTGCGCGAACGCCTGACCAGCAAGGAGATCCCGGTCCACCCGGCACCGGCGGTGCTGTGGAACTTCGAGAAGTTCCTGGTTGGCCGCGACGGCAAGGTCATCGCCCGCTTCGCCCCGGACGTGGCTGCCGATGACGCGCGCCTGCGCGACGCCATCGAGGCCGCGCTGGCGGCCTGAGGAAAGCGTGCCGACCAGGGTTGGCACCTGCCGGAAAAGAAAAACCCCGCCGAGGCGGGGTTTTTTCATGCACGGGCTGCAGCGATCAGTTGCTCCAGTTCGGCATCGGCATGGCATCGACCGGGATCGGCGAATTGGCATCGTCGTGGCCACGGTCGCGCTTGCTGCGCAGATCGTTCTCGATCTGGTAGTTGCGGCGCTGCATCCACGCATCGCGGACCAGCGAGTACTCGTCCACGGCGGTGTCACGCAGGTCGTCGACCGCCAGCAGCTGCGCGCGGGTATCCACCAGCTGCAGGCCCTGCAGGCCGATGCGGACCTTGTCCTCCTCGATGCGGCGGATCGGCGACAGCGGAATGTCACCGGCCAGGCCGAATACATCGCGTACGGTGCGCGGGCCGAAGAACGGCAGTTCCACGTAGCGCGAACGCCGCCAGCCCCACGCACCCAGGGTCTGGCCGAAGTCTTCATTGCGGCGCGGCACCATCGCCTTGCTGGCCGGATCGAACAGGCCACCGATGCCCAGCGTGCTGTTCATCAGAAAGCGGCCGAGGCTGTCCCAGGCATCGGCACCGCGGCCCTGCAGCAGCTGGTTGGTGATGGTCACCGGTGCCCGCAGGTTGCTGAAGAAGTTGCTGACGCCGGTGCGGGCGAAGCGCGGCACTACGTGGGTGTAGGCCGTGGCCAGCGGACGGGCAATGCCGCGGTCGACCGCGTTGTTGAACTTGTGCACCTTGCGGTTGAACGGTTCCCATGGGTCGTAGGCTGCCGCACTGCCGGTGTTGCCGCTGCCGCCATAGAGGGCATCGAAGTCGTCATCACCACCGGGGGCGGTCGCCGCTGCGGCCCTGGCCGCATCGGTGTCGGCGCCGCGGGCCGGTACGGAGGGTGGCGTGGCCGGTGCAGGGGCGGCAACCACGGCTGCGGCCGGCGCGGCATCAATCGTAGCGGTATCGGCGGTGGGGGCGGAGGCCTCGGCGATGGTGCTGGCCGGGACCACGGTACTGGCTGCCGGTGCATCGCTGCGTGCGGGCTTGCCCGCGCAGGCGGTCAGCGCGGCGGCCAGGACGATCAAGGGGAGAGTGCGTACGACGTTCATGTCAGCTCGCAGCAGAAGTAGCGTTGAAATCCAGATCGGGCGACAGCCGGTAGGCTGCGCTCAGCTCGTTGTAGCCGGCCGGCGCGCCCGAGACGACCAGTGGGTGACCGCTCCTGCGCGCGCGTGCGGCCAGCTCGGCCAGCAGCGCCAGGCCGGCGCTGTCCACGCGGTCCACCTCGCCCAGCTCCAGCCGTGACAGCTTTGCCGGCAGGGCCTGCAGCTGCGGCCACAGCGAGATCACCGCGGCACGGTCGAGCACCCCGCGCAGGCGCAGGGTGTCGCCTTCCAGCAGTGCCAGTGCGTTACTTGCCATTGCCCGCGGGCCCGGCCTGCATGCTGCCGCTGTGCAGTTCGCTGGCCACCTGCTTGATGCCCTTCTGGCGCAGCGGGGTATCGAACTGGTTGCGGAAGGTCTGCACGTAGGAAATGCCTTCAATGTTGACGTCGAAGATCTTCCACTGGCCGTTCACGTTGCGCATCCAGTACTCGACCGGAGTCGGCTCGTTGCCGGCGCGCACCAGTTCGGTGCTGACACGCACGCCACGATTGCCCGGCAGCGGGCTTTCACCCTTCAGGCGGAAGCTTGGCTTGCCCTGGATGTTGAGCAGGGTCGAGCCGTAGCGCTGCATCAGGCTGTCGGCCATCGCATCGGCGAACAGCTTGATGTCGGCGTCGGAAGCGCCGCGGGCGTGCGGGCCCAGCACCAGGCGCGCGGCGTAGTCGCGGTCGAAGGTGCGGGTCAGTTCGCTGTCGATGTAGCTGCGCAGGCTGGCCGGGTTGCTGGTGAACTCGCTCTTGCGCTGCTGCAGCGTGGACAGGATGCGGCTGCTGGCATCGATCACCACCTTGCCGGCCTGGCTCTGCGTTGCGGCAGCGGCAGGTGCGGCGGCCTGGGCCTGGGCCAGGAACGGGGTGGCTGCCAGCAGCGCCGAGGCGAGCAGGGCCGGGATCAGTTTCATTTTCATGGTTGCGGTTCCGTTGCAGGCGCCTGCGCGCCATCGTTGGGCTTCTGAGCAGCGCCGCCACCGGCGCCGCCACTGAACATGTACTTGCCGACCAGCTGGATCAGGTCCACGGCCGGCTGGGTGAAGACGATCTCGTCGCCGGCCTTCAGCACGTCCGGGTCACCGCCCGGCTGCAGACCGATATAGCTCTCGCCGAGCAAACCACTGGTGAAGATGCCGGCCGAGGTGTCCGCCGGCAGGTCCTTGACCTTGCTGTCCATGCGCAGCGTCACGATGGATTCGAACTTCACCGGGTCCAGGTCGATCGAAGCGACCTGGCCGACGGTCACGCCGCCGATCTTCACCGGCGCCTGCTTGCGCAGCTGGCCGACCTGGGAGAAGCGCGCCTTCAGGTCATAGCCCTCACTGCCCCAGCTCCAGCGCTGGTTGGTCGAGGCCACGGCCAGCACCAGCAACGAGGCCAGAGCCAGCAGCAGGAAGGCGCCGACGGAAAATTCGAGTCTGGGACCGCGGATGGCCATGTGGATTACCTGATCGAGTCGTTGTGGCCGCGCGCGCCTGCGCACGGCCGGGGGAGGGTTAGGTGAACAACATTGCCGACAGCACGAAGTTGAACATCAGCACCAGCAGCGAGGCGTTGACCACCGCACGGGTGGTCGCCACTGAAGTGCCTTCAATGGTCGGCTCGGCGTGGAAACCAACATAGGCGGCCACCAGCGCGGCAGTGCCGCCGAAGATCGCCGACTTCAGCATCGCCACGCCGAAGTCGTCCCAGAAATCCACGCTGTTGCGCAGCGCCGACCAGAACACGCCGTTGTCCAGGCCCAGCACGTGCACGGCTTCGAAGTAGCTGGCGCTGATCGCCAGCGAACAGAAGATGCCGGTCAGCAACGGCACGGTCAGCACCGCCGCCCAGAAGCGCGGCGCTACCGCCTTGGCCACCGGGTCGATCGCCATCAGCTCCAGCGCCTTGATCTGGTCGGTGGCACGCATCAGGCCCAGTTCGGCGGCGATCGAGCTGCCGGCGCGGCCGATGAACAGCAGCGCGGTCAGCACCGGTGCCAGCTCGCGGTACAGCGACAGGCCGAGCAGGGTCGACAGCGCGTCGGCCGCACCGAAGGTGGTCAGCGTGCGGTAGCCCTGCAGCGTCAGCACCAGGCCGACAAAGGCACCGCCGACGGCGATGATGGGCAGCGAGCGCGCGCCGATCTTGTAGATCTCGCGGGTCAGCTCGGCAAGGAAATCACGCGTGGGCAGCGAACCGCGCAAAACGGTCAGCGAGAAAAGGCCGGCGCGGCCAAGCGAACGGGTGGCTTGGACGAACGGCATCAGGCAACCCTCGCGCGCGGCGCGGCATCGAACGGGATGGGGCCATCGGGCTGGCCATGCAGGAACTGCCGCAGCAGCGGGTCCTGGCTGGAATGCAGCGCCTCGGGCGTGCCCTGGAATACGATGCCGCCATTGGCAATCGCGATCACCTGGTCGCAGATCGGCAGGGTCTCGTGCACGTGGTGGCTGACGATGATGCTGGTCAGGCCCAGGCTGTGGTTGAGACGTTGGATCAGGCTCATGATCACCCCGGAGGCGATCGGATCCAGCCCGGTCAGCGGCTCGTCGTAGATCATCAGCGGCGGGTCCAGCGCCAGCGCACGGGCCAGCGCCACACGGCGCGCCATGCCGCCGGACAGCTCGCGCGGCCAGGCATCGGCGGCGGCCAGCAGGCCCACCGCATGCAGCTTCATTTCCACCAGGCGGCGCAGCACGGCGGTCGGCAGGCGGGTGTGCGTGCGCAGCGGCAGGGCGACGTTTTCGGCCACAGTGAGGTCGGTCAGCAGGCCATTGCCCTGCAGCAGCACGCCCACGCTCTTGCGCATTTCCAGCAGTGCGCCGCTGTCATGCGGGATCGGCTTGCCGAACAGAGTGACCTCGCCGGCGACCGGGCGCAGTTCGCCGGTCAGTGCCGCCAGCAGGGTCGACTTGCCGCTGCCGGACGGACCGAGCACGGCAGTGATGCTGCCCCTAGGCACCTGCAGCGACACGTCGCGCAGGATCGTGCGCCCGCTCCGGTCGATGCGGACGTTGGATAACTGCACCAGACTGGAGGTGGAAGCCGACATGGGCACCATTAACGTTTTTTAGACATCGAAGGATCGGGCCCGTCGGCTGAACATAAGCAGACTGGACGGTCCAGTATTGTTGCACGGCAAGGCCTCGCGTAGGCCGGGACAATCGGCCGGCGGGCCGGAACAATCCGTACCGCTGGCGGGCCAACCATTGAATACTGCCTGCCGTGCTGCACACTGTGCATGATGAGTGACCCGGGCAGCGATTTCCGCCTCTACCATTCCAATTCCCTGGACGTGCTGGCCGCGCTGCTGGCGCGCAATGTGCGTGTGCCGGTGCAGGGCCAGCCGCTGCTGGCGCCGGAAGTGGTGCTGATCCCGCAGGTGGCGATGCGGCGCTGGCTGCAGGCGACACTGGCCGCGGAATTCGGCGTCGCCGCCAACCTCCAGTTCCTGACCCCCGGCGAGTTCGTGGCGCGGGCGCTGAAGGCCAACGTCAGCGGCGAGCAGGACGATCTGGACGCGGCCGGCCTGCACTGGAAGCTGTATCAGGCACTGCGCGACCCGGCGCTGCTGGCGCAGCCGCCGATGCGCGCGCTGCAGTCCTATCTTGCCGGCGATGACGCATTGAAACCATGGGCGCTGGCCGGCGAGCTGGCCTCGGTGTTCGAGAAGTACCAGGCCTGGCGCCGCGACTGGCTGCTGCGCTGGGCAGCCGGTGCCGATCCGGCCGACCCTCAGGCGATCCTGTGGCGCACCATCACCCGCGGCCGCGACTACCGCGCCCGCCGCATCCAGGAGTACCTGGACCGCTTCGAAGGCGCCGGCCAGCCCCTGCCGCAGGGCCTGCCGCCGCGCATGTCCGCGTTCGCAACGCTCAACATCTCGCCTGACGTGCTGCGGGTGATGGCCACCCAGGCCCGGGTGGGCGAGCTGCACTTCTATCTGCCCACCCCGGTGCAGTCGTACTGGGGAGATCTGCAGACGCTGGCCGAGCGCCTGCGCAGTGGCGCACCGGATCCCTTCGGTGAAGCGGCCGGCGAGAACCGGCTGCTGGAAGCGTGGGGTGCGGCCGGGCGCGACTTCATGGCGGTGCTGGGCAGTTACGAGGTGGTGCATCCGGCCGGCGAAATCGCCGCCTATTCCGATCCGGAGGAGGACACCGGGCCAAGCCTGGACGAAGGTGGCCTGTCCGACAGCCTGCTGCATCGCCTGCAGCGTGACCTGTTCCACCGTCGCGCGCTGCCCTCGGGTGAACTGCGCGACGGCCTGCGCAGCGACGACCCCAGCCTGCAGGTACACGCCTGCCACACCCGCCTGCGTGAGTTGCAGGTACTTCACGACCAGCTGCGCAGCCTGCTGCAGGACCCGCGCTTCGACCCGCCGCTGCAGGCACGTGAGATCGCGGTGCTGGCGCCGGACATCGATCCCTATGTGCCGTATCTGGAAGCGGTGTTCGGCGGTCGCGGCGGCGAGGAGGGACACATTCCATATGCGCTGGCAGACAGCAGCCCGCTGGCGGGCGAGCCGCTGGCCGATGTGTTCGTGCATCTGCTGGGCCTGCCGGTCTCGCGCTTTGGCCTGAACGAAGTGCTGGACCTGTTGGCCAGCGCCCCGCTGGCCGAAGCGGCCGGGCTGGAAGCGGTGGACTTCGACCGCCTGCATGGCTGGCTGCAGCAGGCCGGTGCACGCTGGGGCCTGGATGCGAAACACCGCAACCAGCACAAGGCACCGGCCGACGACGCCTACACCTGGCAGTTCGCGCTGGATCGCCTGGTACTCGGCCATGCCACCGGCAGCGAGGCCGACGTGGCCGGCGTGGCGCCGTGGATCGAACTGGAAGGCGGTGCGCTGGACGCGCTGGACCGGTTGCTGCGCCTGCTGCGCGTGCTGGCGGTCTACCAGCGACGCCTCGGCGAGCTGCTGACACCGGCGCAGTGGCGGCAGCGTCTGCTGTCGCTGCTGGACGCGCTGCTGCCGACCGCGCCCGGTTCACCCAACAGCCAGCGCGCGCTGGAGCGACTGCGCAAGCTGCTCAACCAGTTTGCCGACGATGCCGCCAAGGCCGGCTTCGAGGACGGCGTGCCGCCTGAAGTGGTCCGCGCACATTTCGCCGGCGCATTGGGCGAGGCCGACACGCGCGCACCGCTGCTGACCGGTGGCATCAGCTTCGGCCGCATGGTGCCGATGCGGCTGCTGCCGTTCCGGGTGATCTGCGTGCTCGGCCTCAACGATGGCGATTTCCCGCGCCGGGACCCGGCCGCGGGCCTCAACCAGCTCACCGCCGAGCTGGATACGCCGCGCCGCCGTCCTGGCGACCGCTCCACCCGCGAGGATGATCGCTTCCTGTTCCTGCAGCTGTTCGCCGCCGCGCAGGAGGTGTTCTATCTCAGCTATCTCGGCGCCGATCCGCGCGATGGCAGCGTACGTGAGCCGTCGGTGCTGGTCAGTGAACTGATCGATGCCGCCGCCGCGTATCACCTCGATCCGCCGGCGGCGGTCCGCGATTTCACCGTGCGCCACGCACTGCAGCCGTTCTCACCGGCTGCCTTCGGCGATGGCGATCCACGTCGCTTCAGCTATCGCCGCCAGTGGCATCCGGCCGCCGGGCGCCTCAGCGGCCAGCGGGGCGACCTGCAGCCGTGGTTCGATGCACCATTGCCGCCGCCGCTCGACGATGCGGTGGAAGACGAGGTCGCACTCGATACCCTGCGTCGTTTCCTGTGCGACCCGGCCGGGCAGTTCCTCGCACAGTCGCTGGGGCTTCGCCTGGCCGACGAGGTCGAGGAGGTGGATGACCTGGAACCGCTGGTGCTGTCCGCGCGCGGGCCGGAAAAGCGCAGTGTGCAGGCGGCGGTGGTACGCGCCACGCTCAGCGGCGATGCCGAGCCGTTGTACCCGCGGCTGCGCGCGCGTGGCCTGCTGCCGTCGGGTCCATTGGGCGAGCGCCAGTTCGAGGTGGAGCAGTTGAAGACACGCCCGTATGCCAGTGCGCTGCTGGGCTGGATGCAGGGCGAACCACTGGAAAGCCGTCGCTACGAAGTGGACATCGATGGCGTGCGCCTGCATGGCCGCGTGGCCGATCGGCATCCCGAAGGGCTGGTGCGCCTGCGTGCCGGCACACTCAATGGCAATGCAGTGATCCGCCACGGCCTGGACTGGCTGCTGGCGAACGCTGCGGGCGATGCGTTGCCGCTTGTGCAGTTCCATGACGGCGGCGATGCCGGTCCCGGTCCGCACGTGCTGCCGGCATTGAGCGCTCCCGCTGCACGCGCAGCACTGCGCGCGCTGCTGCAGCTGCGCCAGCGTGGCCTGCGTGAACCGCTGCGCTTTGCCCCGTATACCGGCTGGGTGCTGTACAACGCGCCGGCAGAAAAGCAGCGCAGCGAAGGCTGGAAGCAGTGGCACGGCAGCGACCGCAGCTGGGGTGAATCCAGCAGCGATGCCTGGCAGCTGCTGCTGCGGGGTGCCGACCCGTTCGCCACCGATGCCGGCTACGCTGACCTGCTGCGCAACAGCCAGGTGGTCTTCAGCGCGGTGCGCGAAGGCCGCGCTCTCGGCACCGAAGCACGCCAGGAGGGCAACGCATGAACACCGCCATGGCCGAAGACGGCATCGAATCCCTCAGCCGCGATCCCTATCTGGCGCTGCCGCTGGAGGGCATCCGGCTGATCGAAGCCAGCGCCGGCACCGGCAAGACCTTCACCCTGGCCACGTTGTTCACCCGCCTGGTGGTGGAGCAGGGCCTGCGCATCGGCCAGATCCTGGCGGTGACCTTCACCGACGCCGCCACCCAGGAACTGCGCAAGCGCATCCGCGAGCGCCTGGCGCTGGCCGCGCGCCTGGTCGACCTGGAAGCGGCCGACGGTGAAGCACCGGAGGTGCGATTGACGCGCGACGTGCTGCAGCGCCATCTGCAGGGCGGCACCGAGAGCGCCGCCGCACTGAAACGCCGCCTGCAGGTGGCCGCAGACGAGATCGACCTGGCGTCCATCTTCACCATTCATGGTTTCTGTACGCGCGTGCTGCGCGAGCATGCGCTGGAAAGCGGCCACACCTTTGATCCGCCGGAACTGCTGGCCAGCGACCGTGAACTGCTGGAGGAGCTCGCGGCCGATCTGTGGCGCGTGCATGCCAACGACCCGGCCACGCTGGAGCCGCTGACCTGGCTGTGGTCGAGCCCCGACGCGCTGGCCGCCGATCTGCGCGCGCTGCTGGCTACGCCGCCTCTGCACCCGCTGCCACGGCCGGTGGCGCTGGCCGATCCACACCCAGCATTGCAGGCCACCGCCGCCGAACTGCAGCAGGCGCTGCGCGAGCATGGCGAGCAGTTCTTCATCGACCTGTGCGATGCCGTCGACAACAAGTGGATCAACGGCGTGTCTTACAAGCTGGGTTGGCTGCACCCGCTGGGCCGGCAGCTGCTGGCCTGGGCTGGCCGCGCCGACCCGCGCGAGCTGCTGGCCGGCGATCGCCTGCCGGCACTGCTGCCGGAGGTGCTGGCCAGCAAGACCAACAAGAAATTCGCCGAGCGCACGCCGTCGTCGCCATTGCAGGCACCGTTGGCGCGCTATGTCGTGCTGCTGGCCGAACGCGATGCCTGGTTGCGTGCCACCGCATTGAATTTCCTGCACGCGCTTCGCGCCGACGCCACGCAGCGGCTGCAGGCACTGAAGCGCGTCCGCCGGGTGCAGACCTACGACGATCTGATCGATGGCGTAGCGCTCGCCCTGGAAGGCCCGCAGCGACTGACGCTGGTCAGGCAGTTGCGCGCGCAGTACCGCATCGCGCTCGTTGATGAGTTCCAGGATACCGACGATCGCCAGTGGGGCATCTTCCACACCGTGTTCGGTGATTCGCCGGAGGTGCGCGAGCTGGGCCTGGCACCGGCGTTGTTCCTGATCGGCGACCCCAAGCAGGCGATCTACGGTTTCCGCGGCGGTGATATCCACACTTACCTGAAGGCCAAGCAGGTGGCGCAGCAGGCGCCGGTACTGGACCAGAACTTCCGCTCGCGACCCGCTGTGCTGCGCGCGCTGCAGGCGCTGTACGACAACGCTGGCGAAGACGCCTTCCTCGAACGCGACATCCAGTTCGAGCCGGTGCGGCCCGGTGGCGTGCGCAGCGATGCGGACTACCAGCGCGACGGCCATGCCGCCGCGGCGCTCACCCTGCGCGTGCTGCGCAGTGGCGGTGACAAGGCGATGAGCGCCGATGCCTCGCGCGATGCGGCGACCCAGGCCTGCGTGGCCGCGATTCACCAGATCCTGGTCGAGGCGCGTGCGGGCAATGCCGTGTTGCGTGGGCGCCCGGTGCAGCCCGGTGACATCGCGGTGCTGGTGCGCTCGCATCGCGAGGCCACCCTGGTGCAGCGCGCACTGGCCGCGGTCGGCATTCCGGCAGTGGCAGCCGGCAAACAGAGCCTGTTTTCCACGCCTGAAGCGCGTGATCTGCGTGCGCTGCTGCTGGCACTGCTGCAACCGGCCGACGAGGGCCGCCTGCGCGCAGCGCTGGCCACGGTACTGCTCGGCCAGCGCGCAAGTGCGATTGCGGCGATGGAACGCGACGGCGACCTGCAACGCGGGTTCCAGGCGCAGCTGCTGCACTGGCGAGAGCGCTGGCAGCGCGGCGGGCCGTTCGCGGTGATCGCCGATGTCTGTGCCGCGCAGGGCGAGCGTCTGCTGGCGCTGATCGATGGCGAGCGCCGCCTCACCAATTACCTGCAGCTGGGTGAACTGCTGCAGGAAGCCTCCGCGCAGGCGCTGGGCATGCATGGCCTGCTGGACTGGCTGCAGGGACACATGGCCAGCGCCGACCAGGATGACGAGCAGCAGCTGCTGCGCCTGGAATCGGATGCGCGCCGCGTGCAGATCATCACCCTGCACAAGAGCAAGGGCCTGGAGTATCCGCTGGTGTTCCTGCCCTTTGTCGGCATCGACGGCGGCGCACCGAACACCGCCTCGCACTGCACGGTGCATGTGGGCGGCCAGCGCCAGCTGCACTGGAAGCTGGACAAGGACGAGGCCTGGGAAGCAGCTACGGCGCAGCGCGAACGCGAGCAGCGCGCCGAGGATGCGCGCCTGCTGTATGTGGGACTGACCCGCGCCGAGCATGCGCTGTGGATCGCCGTGGGTGATCTGGCCGGGCTCGGCAAGACGCGGCTGGCGCCGCTGCTGGGTGACCTGCAGGCGCTGCGCGCGCTCGCCGATGTGCACATCGATGACAGCGAGGCGCCGGCCACGCTGCCGCAGCTGGCGGCCGAAGTGGAAGGTGAGCTTCCAGCCGTGCGTGCACTGACCCGGCGCGTGCCGCACGACTGGTGGGTCTACAGCTTTACCCAGCTGGCCCACGCAGATGCAGGCGTTGGCAGCGATATCGAAGCGGCCGCCACCGAGCTGCCGGCACCGGCCGCCGACGAACCGGCCGGCCCGGAACTGCCATTGGAACCGGCGCTGCCTGAACCCACCGCGGCCGCCGAGGACAACGCCCCGCTCGATCCGCGCTTCATGGGCAGTCGCTTCGGCAACGTGCTGCATGAGGCAATGGAGAACGTCGACTTTGCTGCATGGGCTGACTGGCAGCCGGGGCTGGAAGCGCCCGAGGGGCAGGCCGAGGTACTGCGCAAGGCGCTGCACGACGAAGGCTATGCCGACGTCGACCTGGACGACGGCGTGGCGGTGCTGGTGCCGCTGGTTGGCCACACCCTGACCGTGCCGCTGCCCGAAGGCGGCGCGCTGCACAGCCTGGGAGAAGGCGAGCGCCGCGCCGAAATCGACTTCCATTTCGCCATCGAACCAACCACGGTGCCGGCCCTGCTGCAGGTGCTGCATGCGCACGGCATTTCCAGTGGCCGGCGCGGCTTCGGCCAGCGCCGCCGCCTGGAAGGGCTGATGACCGGCATGATCGACCTGACCTACGTGCGCGACGGGCGCTGGTACGTGCTCGACTACAAATCCAACCGCCTGCCCGGCTACAGCCCGGACCTGCTGGCCATTGCCATGCGCCACAGCGAATACGACCTGCAGGCGCTGATCTACACCGTGGCCCTGCATCGCTGGCTGCGCTTCCGCCTGGGCGCGGCCTACGACTACGAGCGCGACATGGGCGGCATCCGCTACCTGTTCTGCCGCGGCCTGGATGGCACCGGCAACGGCGTGCACGTGGACCGCTTCCCGCTGGCGCTGGTGGATGCGCTGGATGCGTTGTTCGCCGGTGGCGAACAGGCCCAGGCCGAACTGGCCGCACGTGCGCGGGGGGCCAGCGCATGAGCCTGCTGAAGGAACTGCACCAGAAGGGCCAGCTGCGCACTCTCGATCATGCATTGGCGACCAGCCTGCAGCGGCTGCGCGACGACACGCCCGAGAGCGTGGCGCTGGCTGCCGCGCTGGCCTCGCTGGCGGTGTCGCAGGGCCATGCCGGGTTTGATCCGGCACAACCGCAGCGGTTGCTGGACGGCGTGCCCGAGTGGCCTGCCGCGCAGGACTGGCTGGCGCAGCTGCGCGCATCGCCGTGGGTAGCGACGCCGGAGCAGGCCGATGCCATCGCCGAGGATGCGCCGCTGGTGCTGGAGAACGGCCTGCTCTACCTGCGCCGCTATCGCGAGTACGAGCGGCAGTTGGCGGCTGGGCTGCAGCGCATCGGCCGGCATCTGCTGCCGGCGCCGGACATGACGGCGTTGGCGCCGCTGTTCGCGCAGCTGTTCCCGCAGGCATTGAACAGTGAAGATCACCAGGCACGCGCAGCCGGCGTGACCCTGCGCCATCCGCTGGCACTGGTCACCGGCGGCCCCGGCACCGGCAAGACCACCACCATCGCGCGCCTGTTGCTGCTGCTGGCGGCGCAGGCCCGTGCCGCCGGCCAGCCGCTGCCCGAAGTGGCGCTGGCCGCGCCTACCGGACGCGCCGCCGAGCGCATGGCCGAGAGCCTGCGTCTGGCCGTGCAGCGCCTGCAGGAGAACGGCGTGGACCCGGCGCTGTGCGCGGCATTGCCCAGTACCGGCACCACCCTGCATCGCCTGCTCGGCGTGATTCCCGATTCACCGCGCTTCCGCCACCACGCTGATAATCCACTGCCGGTGGATGTGGTAGTGGTCGACGAAGCGTCGATGATCGATCTGCCGATGATGGCCAAGCTGGTTGACGCGGTCGCCAGCGGCACGCGGCTGATCCTGCTCGGCGATCCCGATCAGTTGCCCTCGGTCGAGGCCGGTGACGTGCTCAGTGCGATCCTGCGTGCCAGCGGTGATGGCATCGGCACCCGCGCCGATGATGCGCAGGCACTGCAGGGTCTGCTGCTTCCGGCTACGCTGCAGCCGCAGGCGGCACCACGCGCCTTCGCTGGCCGCCGCGTGCAGTTGCAGCGCGGTTACCGGCAGAGCGATGCGCTGGACCTGGCACCGCTGGCGCATGCCGTGCGCGACGGCGACAGCAGCGCCGCATTGCAGCTGCTGCGCGGTGGGTCGCTGGCAGGCGTGCATTTCCACGAAGGCGAGGCCGATCCATTGCGCGGCCAGCGCGAGCACCTGCTGGGCCACTGGCGTGCACTGGCAGACGCGGCCGATCCAGCGCTTGCCCTGCAGCAGGCCGGGCGCCTGCGCGTGCTGACCGCGTTGCGCGAAGGCCCGCAGGGTGCGCGCGGGCTCAACAGCCGCATCGAACAGCTGCTGGCCGGCAACACCCCGGGCTACTTCCAGGGTCGCCTGCTGCTGGTGACCGAGAACAGCTACCGGCACCGCCTGTTCAACGGCGATATCGGCATCTGCCTGCGCGATGGCAGCGGCGCGATGGTGGCCTGGTTCCCCGGCGACAGCGTCGACCAGCCGCGCGCCTTCCACCCGGCCGCACTGCCCGCGCACGAAAGCGCCTTTGCGATGACCGTGCACAAGGCACAGGGCTCGGAGTTCGATGAAGTGTGGTTGCAGCTGCCGCGCCAGGACAGCCGCGTGCTGTCGCGCGAGCTGGTCTACACCGGCCTCACCCGCGCCCGCCAGGTGCTGCATGTGGCGGGTAGCGCAGAGGTGCTGCAGGCCGCATTGAAACGCCACGCCAGCCGGTTGGGTGGCCTGGCCTGGCGGTTGGGTGCGGAAGAAGTGATCGAAGCACCATCGACACTGATCGAAGAACCGACGGTGCAGGGCCAGCTGTTCTGACGTCAGTCCTTCCAATCCCTCCAATCCCTCCAATCACAACGCGCACCTTCATCCACGCATGGCGTGGATCCACCGTGTCGACCAAGGTCGACACCCACCAGAGCAATGCGTCGTTCCGACAGCTCGCGGGAAACTGTCGAAGGCGGGGTGGGTCCGTGTGCGGGGGCGTGAGCCGCATGGGCCCGAGGCATGCCTCGGGCGGGTTGGGCAGGACGCTTGCCGTGTGCGCAGGACAGTGCACACGAGCAAGCGGCGACCGAGCTTACATGGGTGAGGGCGCTTTGCTTGCGAAGCACTGCTTCGAAAGCGCCCGAACGCACAGCCGCCAGCGGCTGGGCCGGGCCCCGGAGGGGGACTTGCAGCGTCCCCCGCAACCGGACCCACCCCGCCAACCTACGGAATGCAGGCTTCTGCCGTTGACGTTGACGTTGATTCGGCAGGTGCAGGGCGCAGCCCTGCCGCCCCCGTCATTCCGCGATCAACACCAACCCATCCGGGAACACGATCGCCGCTTCATCGGCACTCACATCGAAGAAGCCCACGCCGTGTTTCTCGGCCAGGTCCTGCACGCGGCCGTGCGCGCGCTCGGCCACCGAGTACGCGAACGCGCCATAGATCACCTCGCGGCCGATGCTGTACTCGGTCACCTCGGCACGGTCGTCATCGTCGTTGCTCAGCGGCCCGTTCAACGGCGGGAAGTCCTGCGCCATCTCCGCGAACCACGCCTGCAGCGCCGGGCTGCTGACCGCCGGGTCGTCGTACTCGTGGCGCTCGTTCCACTGCGTCTGCTTTTCGAACCAGGCGATGAAGGCCCCCGCCTCGCGCGGGGCAACGCTGGCGTCGAACACCATCATGTCGTAACTCATTGGAGCTTCCTGTGCAGAGCCGGGGTCAGCGCCTTCGCCCGCGGCGAAGGATCCGACCCCGGCAACGGGGTCTGTGGACGCACAGGGTATCGCGCTACGGCTGTTCGGCTGCACTCATCGCCAAGCCCGGCGCCAACGCTTTGGCCTCCGGGAACAGCGCGAAGCGCAGGCCGATCAGGCCCATCAGCGCCTCGTCGCGCGCCTTGCAGGCGGCCACACTGCCGACCCGTGCCAGCGAGGTATCCAGCCGCTCGCGCAATGCGTCGGCTGCCACCATCGGCTTGCGCGCGGCGATCTGCCGGCGGTAGTGCACGGCCACCTCTTCCAGAATGTGCTCGACCGCCTCACGGCTGCGCTCGGGCAGTTCCAGCCGGGCGCGGCGCAGCTGCAGGATGTTCAGGCCGATGCGTGCTTCGTTGAGCATGTCCACCGAGGCGATGTCGCTGCCCTCCGGCGTCGCCGCCAGGCGCGGGGCGAGCAGGCCCAGCAGGTCGAGCATGCGTGCGGCGAAGCGCTGCCGATCCTGCTGGCCGCGTCCTTCGGCGGCTTCGGCCAGCGTGGTCCAGCCCTGCCGCACCAGCCGGCGTGCGGTCCACTCGGCACCCACCGAACGGAACAGGCGGGTCATCACCACTGCAAAGCCAATGCCGATGAACATCGCGATCGACGAGTTGAGGAAGGTCTGGATGTTGGCGCTGTAGGTGTTCTGCAGGCTCAGCAACGCAGCCAGGTTGACTGTCAGCGGCAGCGCGAACAGCGCGCTCTTGGGGTGGTGCAGCATCAGCCCCAGCGGCAGGAACGCCACCGCCAGCACCAGCGCCAGCAGGCCGAAGTCGTGCACGGCCGGGAACACGCCGAACAGGTACACGCCGGCCACAACCGAGGCGACCATCGCCCACACGAGGAACTGCACCATGCTGGGGGCCGGATCGTCCTGTGCGGCGAAGAATGCGGCAGTCACCGCCGCCATCATCGCGCCGTTGCCACCGCCCTCCCAACCGAGCGCGATCCACAGTACGCAGTAGCTCATCAGTGCCACGCCGGCACTGAGCGCGGAGAACAGTGCCATGCCGTAGTCGACGTGCCTGTCGGCGGCCACCCGTTCGGTGCGGATGCGATAGTGCGCGCGGTCCAGCGGCGCGGTGCCCTGATCGATTGCGTGCTGCAGGGTGCGGCAGTCCTGCCACAGGTCCACCAGCTCCTCCAGGCGCAGCAGCAGGCTGGCCAGCTGCAGGTGCTGCAGGTCGCGGTCCACCTGCGGCTTCAGCGCGCTGATGCGCGCGCGCAGCCGCGCGTACTCACTGGCGTTGGTCGGGCCGTCCAGCCAGTCGTGGATGTCATCGACCAGCGCCGGCAAACCTTCAGGCAGGGCCTGGCCATCGCTGCGCAGCGCGCTCAGGCGGTCAGCAATCGAGGACAGCACCGGCAACAGCAGCAGCATGCGTTCGCGCAGCCGCTCCATCGACACTGCCGAACCGGCATGGCGCGGGTCGTCGCGGCGCAGGAACTCGATCAATGCCTCGAACTGCACCAGGTCGGCGGCCAGCCGGTTGCGTGGCGCATGCGCGCGGCCACGTTCAAGGATCTGCCGGCACCACTGCGCGGCGTCCTCCATCCACGTGCCGATGCGCGCACGCAGCATCGGCCGCACCGAGGCCGGGAACAGCAGCGACGCGAACAGCACCGCCACCACCGTGCCGAGAATGATCTCCTCGCTGCGTGCCACCACCGTGTCGAAGATGGTTTCCGGCGAGGTCACCGCCGGGAAGCCGATGAAGGCGGTGGTGTAGCCGGCCAGCAGGAACGCATAGCCACGCGGGCCGCGGTTGAGCAGCGCCATGAACAGGCAGCCGGCCAGCCAGATCGACATCGCCGCACTCAGCACCAGCGGCGTTTCCACCAGCGCCGGCAGCACCAGCAGCGTGGCCAGGCCGGCCACCAGGGTGCCGACGATGCGGTACACGCCCTTGGCCCGGGTCGGGCCCAGCAGCGGCTGGCTGACGATGTAGACCGTGCCCATCGCCCAGTACGGGCGCGACAGGTTGCCGGCCATGGCGATGTACAGCGCGGTCACCGCGGCCAGGTAGGTCTTGATCGAGAACAGCCAGGCCTGGCGGTCGGTCAGCGCGTTCATGGCTTACTTCGCTGCGGTCGAGGCGTTGGGCGCGGTGGCGCTTGCCTGCCAGCCACCGCCCAGCACCAGGAACAGATGGATCTGGTCGCGCGAGACCTGCGCTTCGGCAGCGGCCAGGGTGGCATCGCTGCTGGCCAGGCTGCGGTCGGCATCCAAGCTGGACAGGTACGGCGTGCGGCCGCCCTGGTACAGCCGGCGGTTCTGCTCGGCAGCCAGTGCGGCCTGTTCCTGAGCGATGCGCAGCGACTGCAGCCGGCGCAGGTCCTGCGCATAGCGGTCCAGCGCGGTCTGGGTCTCGCGCAGCGCCTGCAGGACCGTGTGGTCGAACTCGGCCAGCGCCGCGTCGGCACCGGCTTCGGCGGCGTGGATGCGCGCGTGCGTGCCCGACGACGGCAACGTCCACGAAATCAGCGGGCCGATCGACCATTGCTGGGTCATCGGCGTGCCGAAGTCTTCCAGCAGGCCGGCGGCACCCACCGAGGCACCCAGGCGGATGTCCGGATACAGTTCGGCGGTGGCCACGCCAATGCGCGCGGTGGCCGAGGCCAGCTTGCGTTCGGCCTGGCGCACGTCCGGGCGGCGCTGCAGCAGCGCACGGCCATCACCGACCGGCAGGGGCTGCGCCAGGCCGGGGGCGTGTGCACAGTCGATCACGCCAGCCGGCAGCTGGCCCGGGGTCTGCCCGAGCAGGGCGGCCAGCGAATAAGCGGCCGCCGAGCGCTGCGCATGCAGCGGCGGCAGTGCAGCTTCCAGCAGCGCCACCTGGGCATTGGCGCGGGCCAGCTCCGGCGGCGTGCCACGGCCAGCCGCGATCAGGCGCTCGGTAACGGTGCGGCTGCGCTGTTGCAGCTGCAGCGAATGCTCGGCCACGTGCAGTTCGTGGTTGGCATGGCAGATTTCCAGGTAGCTGTCGGCCACCTGGGCGACCACACTGACCTGGGCCAGATCGCGTGCCGCCGCCACCGACTGCTCGTCGGCACGCGCCGCTTCGGCGCCGCGCTTGAGCTTGCCGAACAGGTCGAACTGGTAGCTGACCGCGAACTTGCCATCGGCCAGGTTGATCACCGGCAGCTCGTGCTCCTGCAGGAACGATTCGGCCGACAGCTGCGCGCGGCTGACGCCGGCCTCGGCCTCGTACTCGAAGCCGCCGGCGTCCAGCGCCTGTTCGTACACGGCGGCGGCGCGGCGCAGGTGCGCATCGGCGGCCTTCAGTTCCACGTTGTCACGCAGCGCCTGGGTGATCAGCCCGTCCAGCACCGGGTCGTTGTACAACGACCACCAGCGGTCGGGCAGCGCCTGGTTGGCGGCCACCTGCGGGTTCTGCGTATCGATGAAGGCCGCATTGGCCTCCGGGCGCTTGAACGCCGAGCCTTCCGGCAGCGCGTAGTCCGGGCCGACGGTCCTGCACGCGGCCAGGCTGGCCAGCGCGACGATCAGGCCGAGACGGGGCAGGGTGGCGTTCACAGGCCCGCCTGTGTCGGCGCGGTGCCGACCTTGTCTGCATGCTTCGTGCTGTTGGTCTGTACGGTCACCGTGGCGGTACGGCCGGCAATCAGCTCAACGCCCTTTGGCACTTCGTCGATCGCGATGCGCACCGGAATGCGCTGCGCCAGGCGCACCCAGTCGAAGGCCGGGGTCACGTTCGGCAGCAGGGTGCTGCCGTTGCTGCGGTAGCGATCCTCGATGCCGGCGGCGATGCTCTCGACATGGCCGCGCAGCGGCGCCGATTCGCCCATCAGGCGGATGTCCACGCGCTGCCCCGGGGCCACGCCGCGCAGGCGGGTTTCCTCGAAGTAGCCGTCGATGCGGAACGAGCCGGTGTCCAGCAGCGCCAGCACCGGCTTGCCGGCCACCACGTAGTCGCCCACGCGCATGGTGCGGTCGTTGACCCGGCCATCGGCCGGTGCGCGCACCTCGGTGCGGCCCAGGTTGAGCTCGGCCAGGTCGACCGCCGCCTGTGCGGTGCCCAGCGCAGCCTGTGCAGCCTGCAGCTTGGCGCGGCGCACTTCGGCGTCCTCGGCGGCGACCAGATCCTGCAGGCTGCGGTCACGGCCGATTTCGCGGCGCAGCTGCGCCACCGAGGCCTGGCGCTCGGCCAAGCTGGCCTTGGCCTGTTCCAGCGCGATGCGGTAGCGCGCGCGGTCGATCACGAACAGCACGTCGCCCTTCTTCACCGCCTGGTTGTCGGCCACGTTCACCGTTTCCACCAGCCCGGACACGTCCGGTGCCACCTGCACCACGTCGGCACCGACATGGGCGTCGCGGGTCCACGGCTCATCCATGTAATAAACCCACAGCTGGCGCAGCACCAGCAGGGCGATGATCACGGCTGCGCTGGTCAGCAGCACCGGCAGGGTCTTCTTCACGATCTTGTTCACGATTGCATCCAACGCAGGAGGTGGAACAGCAGGCCCAGCACGATTCCGTACAGCGCCAGGTTGAACAGCGCCGGGTGCCATACGTGGCGATAGGCGCCGGCACGCTGCAGCAGCGCGTGCAGGCCGCTGTTGACCAGGTAGGCCAACAACATCAGCCCGAGCAGGGTCGGGACGAACACTCCATGGAGACTGAATTCACCGGGCATCGGAAGGGGCGGGGGCGAGGTGGGGGAGGGGAGGGACAACAGAACAACGGCAACGGGCAAAAGCCGCTGGCGTGTGCACGGCAGCGGCGGTGTTCGGGGCAGCGGTCTTACGTGATGCGGTCGGCGGCCTCGGCCAGCAGGCGCCATGCCTTCAGCACGGCGTGCAGTTCATCCATGGAAAGCTCGCCGAACACGTCCTGGCGCAGGCCGATCAACTGGTCTTCCAGCTCGCTGACCAGCGCATGGCCCGCGTCGGTCAGCCACAGCAGGTTGGCGCGGCGGTCGCTGGCGTCGCTCTCGCGGCGGACCAGGTCGCTGGCGCACAGCTTGTCCAGCAGGCGCACCAGGGAAGGACCCTCCATGCCCAGCTGCTGGGCCAGGGCCACCTGGCGGATGCCACCGCCGGAGCGGCCGATCATCAGCAGGGGCATGGTGCAGGCGGTGGAGATGCCGTAGCTGCCGAGCCGACTGTCGGCCAGGCGCTGCCACTGCCGCCCTGCGTACAGCAGGCCGGAGCTGAGCTGCATCTGCAGCACGGTGCGCTCGTCGAGGGGTCGGTCCATAAGAGATAGATAGGATACTACTAATTTCATTCCTATCAATGGGTTTTTATGAATGGGTGGGTGTGTTGAGGAAAG